>NZ_QUGP01000004.1:0-301368 GCF_003479125.1 Eubacterium sp. AF19-12LB
CATCATGCGATGCTGTGCGCTTATGCGGTATTAGCAGTCGTTTCCAACTGTTGTCCCCCGGTACAGGGCAGGTTACCCACGCGTTACTCACCCGTCCGCCACTAAGTCGCCATAGTCGTCCTTCCGAAAAATTCTGTCCATGGTGCTTCGTTCGACTTGCATGTGTTAAGCACGCCGCCAGCGTTCATCCTGAGCCAGGATCAAACTCTCGTTTAAAGTTTTTAATCCATTTCAGAATGACGTTAGCCATTCTTCCATCAATTACTGTTGTTTTGGAATTCATCATTTCTGATGACGTTCACTGAAAATCTTTTATTCATTTTCAGGGATGGTTGCTGTTCAATTATCAATGTTCTTGTTTTGCTTGTTGCCGTTTCAGCAGCAACTCGTTTATATTATCACGATTGCTCTGCTTTGTCAACAACTTTTTTATATTTTTCTTCGTTATTCAAAACTTAGAATCAATTAAATTTTTCTGTCTGAACTGCTGTCTCAACAGTCAGCTTGAATAGAATACAACTTTTATATACAATTGTCAACACTTTTTTTCAATTTTATTTATTTTTCTTCATTCTTCATTTGTATGTTATCTTGCAAATTTAAATTCTACCCTCTTTATTTGTCTAACTTTAATATTTTGTGCAATTAATAAAGAAAATTCCACTATATAGAATAATCTTCTATATGGTGGAATCATCATATTTTCTATTTCTTCTTAGACTTTAGTTTATAGTTATTTTTTCATTCAATCCTCATAGTCTATCTTAACCAGCATTAAGCCACATGCCGGTGCTTTAGGTCCCGCTGCATTTCTATCTTTTGCCTCTATTATTTCTTTTACATATTCTGGTGGATAAACTCCCAATCCTACTTTTATTAAAGTACCTACAATTATCCTCACCATATTATATAAGAACCCATTACCAGATATTATTATTGATATGACATCGTCATTTTTATCTACCTCTAATCTATATACGGTTCTAACTGTACTTTCAACCTGACTTCCCGATGAGCAAAAACTTGCAAAGTCATGTTCTCCTACTATATATTTTGCTGCTTCTTTCATTTTTTCAACATTTAAGGGCATATATACAAAGTGGGTATATAGTCTCTGCGTTGGCATATCAAATTTTCTATTTAAAATCTTATATTCATATGTTTTTGTACTATTACAAAATCTCGGATGCCATTCCAACGGAACTTCCTCTGATTTTTGTATTCTAATATCATTAGGCAGTCTTTGATTTAATGCAAATGAAAATTTCTCACCCGGAATTTTTGATTCCGTATCAAAAACAGCTACATTTCCCATAGCATGGACCCCCGAATCAGTTCTACTCGCTCCAATAACAGCTGTTTCTACTCCTGTCAATTCACTTATAGCTTTATTAAGCACTTCCTCTACAGTTATTCCATTTATTTGTATTTGCCATCCACAATAATTTGTGCCATCATACGCTATAATTAATTTTACTCTCTTCATTTATTTATAATTCTCCTAATAAACGATTAATTGTATATATTACAAGATTATATTTGCAAATTATTAATAACTTATTTTATTTTTCTATTGTTTATTAATACAATTTTATTTTTACTAATATATTTATCATATTTTAGCTTGCTTTTATGCTCAGAAACTTAAACATCACTAAATTATTCGTAACAAATCCTGCTCCTAATATCACACACAAAAAGCCAACTAATACTAAATATGATATTTTATCCTTTTTCTTATAAACAAGTGGTTTTAATTTTGTTCTATTGCCACCATGATAACATCTCGCTTCCATAGCCATCGCTAAATCCAGCGCTCTTCTTATAGAAGAAACAAATAGTGGTACTAACAATGGTATTAAACTTTTAACACGCTGCATAAGTCCGCCTGTTTCAAAGTCTGCTCCTCTTGCCATTTGAGCTTTTTTTATTTTCTCTGTTTCCTCAACTAAAGTCGGAATGAACCTTAAGGCTAAAGACATCATCATTGCCATTTCATGTACCGGAAAGTGTATTTTATTTAAAAATGCAAATGATTTTTCCAATCCGTCTGATAAATCGTTAGGTGTAGTGGTTAATGTCAAAACAGATGTACTCAACACTAAAAATGTTAATCTAAATGTTAAAAATCCACCTGTTATTAATCCTTCTTTAGTTATTTTAATTATCCAAAATGTTATGATTGGTGTTCCTGGGGTAAATAAAATATTTAACACTATCGTAAATACAAGTAAAAATAATATTCCTTTTATCCCTTTTATTATTTTTGCAAATGGTACTTTAGATATTTTTATTATAATTGCCAAAAACATTACAATTACAAGTAATCCTATAATGTTATTTGTTGAAAAAATAGCTATTATAAATATTAAAGTGCCAAATAGTTTTACCCTAGGATCTAATTTATGAATTATTGAATTTTCAGGATAATATTGTCCTAATGTTATTTCTGCCATTTATCTATCTAATTCAAAGTCTTTTTAGTATCTATTAAATTACGACTTTGCATACCTTTCTATATATTATTACTATTGTTCTAAATGTCTTTTCTATTTAGACATTGCATAATATTTTCACGTGCTTCTTCAATTGTTATAACATTCTCATCTACATCTAACCCTTTTTCTTTTAACTTATGCATAATATACGTAATCTGGGGTGCTTTAAGTCCCATCTTTTCTAATTCTTTATAATGCTTAAATACATCCTTTGGCATTCCATCATATTTTATCTTACCATTATTTATTACGATAAGGCGCTGTGCATAATTTGCTACATCTTCCATGCTATGAGACACCAAAATAACTCCTATGCCTGTATTATCATGTAATTCTTTAATTCTATTTAAAATTTTATCCCTTCCTTTTGGATCTAATCCCGCAGTTGGTTCATCTAAGACTATTATTTCTGGATTCATAGCCAGAACTCCTGCTATTGCTACTCTTCTTTTTTGTCCGCCTGACAGTTCGAAAGGAGATTTGTTATAGCATTTTTCGTTTATTCCAACCTGTTCAAGCACTAATTTAGCCTTTTTTTCTGCTTCTTCCCTGCTCATTCCCATATTCATTGGGCCGAAACAGACATCTTTAAGCACTGTTTCTTCAAATAACTGATGCTCCGGATATTGAAAAACAATCCCGACTTTGCATCTAAGTTTTCGCAAATCATAATTATTTTCATATATATTTTCATTATTATAAAATACATTTCCGCTCTTTGGTCTTTCCAATCCGTTAAAATGCTGTATTAATGTTGATTTTCCAGAGCCTGTGTGTCCTATAATTGCAACAAATTCACCTTTATTTATTTCCAAATTAACGTTATTTAACGCTTTTATTTCACTTGTAGTATCACTGCCATATGTGTAGCATACATTTTCAAGTCGTATTCCCATTTTGGCCTCCTAGTTATTATTGTATACCCTAACTATCTCATCTACTAACTCATCTATCTCTAATGTCCCATTTTTTATGTTTAAGCCTTCCTTTTGTAATTCAAAGCCTAATTCTGTAACCTGCGGAACTTCAAGTCCTAATTCCTTCATTTTTTCAACTTCACAGAAAACTTCTCTTGGTGTTCCCTGTAATTCTATTTTTCCCTTATTCATTACAAATATTTTATCTGCATGTATAGTTTCACTCATATGATGTGTAATTAAGATAATTGTTATATTTTTAGCCTTGTTCAGTTCTTCTAATGTTGAAATAACTTCTTCCCTTCCAATTGGATCAAGCATTGCTGTAGGTTCGTCTAATATAATGCATTTAGGTTCCATTGCTATTATTCCTGCTATTGCTACTCTTTGCTTCTGTCCGCCTGATAATTTCATTGGAGAATGAAGTCTATACGCAGTCATATCAACTGCTTTTAGCGCATAATTTACCTGTTCCCATATTTTTTCGGTTGGAACACCCAGATTTTCCGGTCCAAATGCTACATCTTCTTCAACAACAGCCGATACAATCTGATTATCAGGATTCTGAAATACCATTCCTGCCTGTTGTCTTATATCCCAAATTTTCTTTTCATCTTTAGTATTCATCCCGGATATTAAAACTGTTCCTTCAGTCGGAGCAAGCAACGCATTAATATGTTTTGCCAAAGACGATTTACCTGAACCATTATGACCTAATATTGCAATAAACTGTCCTTCTTCTACATCAAGATCTACGCCATCAATGGCTGTTATTATTTCTGCATTTTCATCATTGTCTTTAAATTTATGAACCAAATGTTTTATATTAATTATTCCCATGTCATATCCTCAAATTGTTTTGAATTTCAAGTTTTATTCACGCTTTATTTTTGCACATAATTGAAATTATAGCAATAATTTTTTCTATATAGTTTTATATTTCACCTTATAATAGTCAAAATTTTGTTATTGGTTTTATTTGGCGTAGCAAAATATAATTACTTATTTATCTTTTCTTACAATTTGGATTAACCCCATGCTTGACAAAAAGCCTATATAACAAAACGGACAAACATTGCCTTATCAACAACATTTGTCCGTTTTATATATAAGTTAAACTTTATTTATTATACTAATTCAAGTAATACTTCCATTGCAGCATCACCTTTTCTCTGACCGATTTTTACAATTCTTGTATATCCGCCATTACGATCTGCATACTTTGGAGCAATTTCATCAAATAACTTGTTAGTTAAGTCAACTTTCTTTCTGTCTTTCTTCTTACCTGTAGCATTTTCTGTTACATCGTAAAGAACTTTGTTCATCTGACGTCTAGCATGAAGACGTGAAGGCTGATCTTTCTTGATTGTCTTCTGTTCTTCATCATATACTGTTACTTTCTTGCCGTCTACGACTTCTTTAACATTCTTGCCATCTTTATCTTTACGAGCTACTTTAGCTACAACTGTTACTTCATCAAAGTTATCTTTTTCTTTAACTGCTAATGCAATAAGACCTTCAGCAACTTTACGAATTTCTTTAGCTCTTGCTTCAGTAGTAACAATCTTGCCGTTATTTAAAAGACTTGTAACCTGACCTCTAATTAAAGCTTTTCTTTGACTTGAAGTTCTTCCAAGTTTTCTATAACCTGCCATTTTCTTACCTCCATAATATTTAAACTAATAAATATTAGTTTTCATCGCTTGGTCTCAATTCAAGGCCGAGTTCTTTCAACTTCGCAAGCACTTCATCTAATGATTTACGGCCTAAGTTTCTAACCTTCATCATATCTTCAGGAGTCTTGTTTGTTAATTCCTCAACTGTATTGATACCTGCTCTCTTCAAACAATTGTATGAACGAACTGATAATTCCAACTCATCAATGTTCATTTCTAACACTTTATCGATTTCATCATCTACAGCATCTACGATTACTTCTGCATTTCTTGCATTTTCTGACAAATCAATAAACAGTTTTAAGTGTTCGCTGAGAACCTTAGCTGCTAAACTAACAGCTTCGTCTGTTTCCAAAGTGCCGTTTGTATAAACATCCAATGTAAGTTTATCAAAATCAGTTACCTGGCCTACACGAGTATTCTGTACTGACATATTTACTCTTTCAACTGGTGTGTAGATTGAATCTACAGCAATTACGCCGATTGGTAAACTATCATTCTTATTCTTGTCAGCACTAATGTATCCTCTGCCTTTTGTGATAATTAATTCCATACTAAGCTTGCTGTCTGCGCCACCGTTAAGTGTTGCAATAACCAACTCTGGGTTTAAAATCTCAATATCAGAATCTACTTGAATATCAGCTGCTGTTACAACACAATCTCCACTTGCTTCAATATGTGCAACCTTTGGTTCATTAGTAGCACTATTGTTTTTAATAGCAAGCTGTTTGATATTTAAAATTATTTCAGTAACATCTTCTTTTACACCTGGTATTGAACTGAATTCATGAAGAACTCCGTCAATTTTAATCTGGCTTACAGCTGCACCTGGTAATGTAGAAAGCATAATTCTTCTTAATGCATTGCCAAGTGTTGTTCCGTAACCTCTTTCAAGAGGTTCTACAACAAACTTACCATATCTACCATCTTCTGATTTCTCTGTTATTATATTTGGTCTTTCAAAATCGAACACTAATTAGCCCCTCCTTTATTGGGAATTGCTTAAGCTTATTTAGAATATAATTCGACAATAAGCATTTCATCTACGGGAACATCAATCTCTTCTCTCTTTGGAAGTTCTTTAATTTCACCCTTAAGATTTTCCTGGTCTGCTTCAAGCCATGATGGAACTGTTCTTCCGCCAGTCACTTCTACGATATCTTTGTATCTCTGTGATGACTTGCAACCTTCTTTAATTTCGATAACATCGCCTGCTTTAATTAAGTAAGAAGGAATGTTAACCTGCTTTCCGTTTACTAATACGTGCTTATGATCAACAATCTGTCTTGCTTCTTTTCTTGTTCTAGCATATCCCATACGGAATACAACATTATCAAGTCTACGTTCTAATAAAATCATAAGGTTTTCACCTGTCTGACCTGGCATCTTTGAAGCCTTCTTGAAGTAATTTCTGAAAGGTTTTTCTAAAACACCATAAATGAATTTAGCTTTCTGTTTTTCTCTTAACTGAAGTCCATATTCACTCATTTTTCTACTAGATCTGTTTAAGTTTCTATTTGATTTCTTGTCTATTCCTAAATAAATCGGATCTAAACCGAGAGATCTACATCTTTTAAGAACAGGAACTCTATTTACTGCCATTTCTATTCCCTCCTAAATTAGACTCTTCTACGCTTTGGTGGGCGACATCCATTATGTGGAACAGGAGTAACATCCTTGATACTTGTAACTTCAAGTCCACAAGTTGCTAAAGCACGAATTGCTGCTTCTCTACCTGAACCTGGACCTTTAACCATAACATCTACTGTCTTTAAGCCATGTACTAAAGCTGCTTTTGTTGCAGTTTCAGCTGCCATCTGAGCTGCATAAGGAGTAGATTTCTTTGAACCTCTAAATCCTAGACCACCAGCACTTGCCCATGATAAGGCATTTCCTTCAGCATCTGTTAATGTAACAATTGTATTGTTAAATGATGCCTGGATATGTGCCTGTCCGTGTTCAACGTTTTTCTTAATACGCTTTTTTGTCACTTTCTTTGTAACTTTTTTAGCCATTTTAAACTAACCTCCCTTATGGGTACTATTTCTTCTTATTTGCTACAGTTCTCTTTGGACCTTTTCTTGTTCTTGCATTAGTCTTTGTCTTCTGACCGCGAACAGGAAGTCCTCTTCTATGACGAATTCCTCTGTAACATCCAATTTCTTGTAATCTCTTAATGTTTAAAGCGATTTCTCTTCTTAAATCACCTTCAACAGTCTGGCTTGCATCGATAACTTCGCTAATCTTCTTAACTTCATCGTCTGTTAAATCTTTACAACGTGTGTTAGGATCTACATTAGCTTCAGCTAAAATTCTCTGTGAGCTTGGAAGTCCAATTCCATAAATATAAGTCAAGCCAATTTCAACTCTCTTTTCTCTTGGTAAATCAACACCTGAAATACGAGCCATGTGTATAACCTCCATTAGTTAAATTGATAAGTTCCACAAATTACGCAGCCCGTGCTTTGCACGTCTGAAATGTTGTGCGCACCCATGTAACCTAACGTTAAATTGTTTCTTGATGCTTAATCAGCAATTTTTAAGCATCCACATTCTGTTTCTCAGCTATTCGCTGATTAATATAGTAAGAAAACGTACTTGAAAATTCTCTTACTACTAATATCTAATAGTAGCATATTGCTACTGCAGCCGCAAATTAATTCGTTGTGATATTACACAACTTCTTAAAGTGCACAAACAAGTGAATACAACCAAATATTCACTCAATATGTCAGAAATTAACCCTGACGCTGTTTATGCTTAGGATTTTCGCAGATAACTCTAACGCTTCCCTTTCTTTTAATGACTTTGCATTTTTCGCAAATTGGTTTAACTGATGATCTTACCTTCATTGAAAAATCCTCCTTTCAAAAAAAGTCCGTTATATATATTAACACACTTGTCAAAATATAGCAACAAAAACTTTTAAATTTATTTATCAACCATATTATTTATCTCTCCAGATAATTCTTCCTTTAGATAAATCATATGGTGACATCTCAATTGTTACTTTGTCTCCTGGTAAAATTTTAATGTAGTTCATGCGAAGTTTTCCACTTATATGAGCTAATACTACATGTCCATTTTCCAATTCAACACGAAACATTGTGTTTGGTAATTTTTCAATTACCTTTCCTTCTATTTCAATTACATCTGCTTTAGACATTTATATATCCTCCTTTTTTTCGGTTAAATCAAAGTAAGTATTTCCGGTTCTCCTTTTGTAATAAGAACTGTATTTTCATAATGAGCTGCTAAACTTCCATCATCTGTTACTACTGTCCAATCATCATCCATAAATGCTACATCTGCTCTTCCCATATTTATCATAGGTTCTATGCACAATGTCATTCCAGCCTGTAACTTCATTCCTCTTCTTCTTTGTCTGAAGTTTGGAATTTGTGGGTCTTCATGCATTTCTCTACCAATACCATGTCCTACTAAGTCTCTTACTACACCATATCCGAATTTATCAGCATAATCATTTATAGCTGCTGATATCTGATATAAATGGCAACCTTCTTTAGCATATTTAATTCCTTCAAAAAAACATTGTTTTGTCACTTCGATTAACTGTTTTGCATCATCACTTATTTCTCCAATTGCCAATGTTCTGGCGCAATCAGACTGATATCCTTTATAGCTTAAACAAAAATCTAAGCTGACAATATCACCATTTTCTACAAAACGGTCTTTTCTTGGAATTCCATGTACTACTTCATCATTAACAGAAATACACAATGAAGCAGGATATCCTTCATAGCCTAAGCATGTAGGAATACAACCATAACTTCTAATTATTTCTTCACCAATTTTATCAATTTGATAAGTACTCATTCCAGGCTTTACTTCTTTTTCTAACTCTGCGTGAGCCATTGCAATATACTTGCCTGCCTGTCTCATGAGTTCAATTTCTCTCTCTGATTTAATTGTTACCGCCATTGTTATGCTCCTAAAATATCATTTATCGCAGCAAACACATCATTCATGTCAATTGTACCATCAACACTTCTTAATACGCCTTGTTCATTATAATAATCAATTAAAGGCTGTGTTTGTTTATGATAAACATCTAATCTTTTCAAAACTGTTTCCGGTTTATCATCATCTCTTATTATTAAATCGTTTCCACATCTGTCACACTTGCCTTCAACCTTAGTTGGGTTGTATACAACGTGGTATGTTGCTCCACAAGATACGCAAGCTCTTCTTCCACCCATTCTTCTTACGATATTTTCATCCGGCACATCAACATCAATTGCATAATCAACTTTCTCGCCAATTGCTTTTAACGCTTCATCTAAAGCCTGTGCCTGCGGAATAGTTCTTGGGAAACCATCTAATACATAACCGTTTTTACAGTCATCTTTTTTAAATCTATCCATAACTAAGTCTAATGTTAATTCATCCGGTACTAACTGTCCCTGATCAATATATTCCTTAGCTTTTTTCCCTAATTCAGTTCCATTTTTAATATTTGCTCTAAAAATATCCCCTGTAGAAATATGTGGTATATTATATTTCTCAGCGATCATCTTTGCCTGTGTTCCTTTTCCTGCACCAGGCGCGCCTAACATAATTATTTTCATAGTTTACAATCCTCACAACTTCTTAATTTTTCTATTCTAGCAATCAAGGGGACTAGTCTGGTGACTGCCCCCTATGCTACTAAAAGATTCCTTTTACATTCTGATACTTACGTTCTGTCATCATTGATTTAACTGTTGTTATTGTTTCAAGAATAACACCTACAATGATGATTATTGATGTACCACCAAAAGAAACATTTGCTCCAGCAACTCCTGAAGCTACAATTGGAATACAAGCTGCAATAATAAGTCCGATTGCTCCAATTAAAATAATGTAGTTTAATATATTTGTCAAATATTCTACTGTTGGCTTACCACTTCTGATACCTGTAATAAATCCACCTCTGTCGTTAAGGTTCTTAGCAACCTCTCTAGGGTTAAATGTTATTGAAGTATAGAAATATGCAAAGAATATAATCATTACTATGTAAGCAACAAATCCGATTGAATATTTCATATGTGCAGGATTACACCAATGTGACTGACTTAAATAGTTTGTCCATTCAGGTGTTTTTCCAAAAAATTGTGCAATTACAACTGGGAATTGCAAAATTGATGATGCAAAGATAATTGGGATAACACCTGCAGTATTAACTTTCAAAGGAATTGTTGACTGTTGTCCACCAACCTGACGTCTTCCCTGTACTTTCTGAGACATCTGAACGCCGATGTGACGAACACCATCCTGAAGCCATACTACATAAGCAATAATTCCAACTACTACAGCAATTATAATAATAATCGCTAAAATCTTTCCACCAATTGAACTTGCTCCTGTTACATAATTTGTAAATAATCCGGCAATATCACTTGGCATTCTTGATACAATGTTAATTACTAACACGATAGAAATACCATTACCAACACCACTTTCTGTAATTTGTTCACCAATCCACATAAGTGCTGCTGAACCGGCTGTCATAGCAACAACGCCCATAACGATTACACCAACATGACGGAATGTACTCATATTTGAGATTGTGATTGTATCTGTATTAAACAATCCCTGATTTGCAAATCCAATTGTCATGGCTGTACTTTCGATAAGTGCTAATGCTACTGTTACATATCTTGTAATTTCTGCAAGTTTCTTTCTTCCTTCTTCACCATCTTTCTGCATTTCCTCTAACTTAGGAATTGCAATTGTTAATAACTGGATGATGATGGAAGCTGTAATGTAAGGTGTAATACTCAATGCGAAAATAGACATATTTTCCATTGAACCACCTGTAATAGCAGCGAAGAAGCTGAAAGCCCCTTCGCTAAACTGTGATGTTATTGATTTAACTGTATCACCATTTACAAATGGAAGTGGTATCTGACTACCTAATCTTACTACTACTAACATCATAAATGTGTACAATAATCTTTTTCTTATTTCTTTAACTTTTAAAGCATTACGAAGTGTTTCTAACATTAGATCACCTCACATGTTCCGCCAAGGCTTTCAATCTTAGCTTTTGCTCCTTCACTAAAAGCATTAACTTTTACTGTAAGCTTCTTTGTTAATTCGCCATTACCAAGAATCTTAACGCCATCACGTGGATTCTTAATAACTCCGCTTTCTAAAAGAGTTTCTACAGTAACTGTAGTGTCATTATCAAATCTTTCTAATGCACTTACATTAATACCTACTATTTTCTTTGAATTAATACATGTAAAACCTCTCTTAGGAATTCTTCTATATAATGGCATCTGACCACCTTCGAAACCAGGTCTTGGGCTTCCTGAACGAGCTTTCTGTCCTTTGTGACCCTTACCTGCTGTCTTGCCATTTCCTGAACCATGTCCACGGCCTCTTCTGAAATTATCACTATGCTTTGAACCATCTGCTGGCTTTAAATTTGATAAATCCATTGTCGCACCTCCTATCTATTGATTATATTTCTTCAACTTTTACTAAATGTCTAACTTTCTGAATCATACCTCTGACTGCAGCGTTGTCAGGCATTTCAACTGTCTTGTTAATCTTTGTAAGACCTAAAGCTTCAACAGTTTTTCTATTCTTTGGAACTGCTCCAATTGTTGATTTTACCAAAGTAATTTTTAATTTATCTGCCATTTCTAATTACCTCCTACTAGCCTAAAATCTCTTCAACAGATTTACCGCGAAGTGCAGCTACTTCTTCTGGAGTCTTTAATGAAGCTAAACCTTCAATTGTAGCAAGAACTACGTTCTGCTTATTGTTAGATCCTAAAGATTTTGTACGGATGTTTGTAATACCTGCAAGTTCAACTACACTACGAGCAGGACCACCAGCGATTACACCAGTACCTTCTGGAGCCTTCTTAAGTAATACAGAAGCACTTCCGAATTTACCGATTGTATCAAATGTTACACTCTTATTTTCATCCATTGGTACGCTTACGAGACTCTTCATAGCATCCTCTTTACCTTTACGAATAGCTTCAGGAATTTCAGCTGCTTTTCCAACGCCTGCACCAACGTGTCCATTTTTGTCTCCAACTACTACTAAAGCTGAGAATCTGGCATTACGTCCACCTTTAACAACCTTAGTAACACGTTTGATAGACACTACTTTTTCTTCTAATTCTAACTGACTTGCATCAATTATTTCACGTCTCATGTGTGTTATCCTCCTCAACTAAAATTCTAATCCAGCTTCTCTAGCTGCATCAGCTAATGCTTTAACTTTACCCTGATATATAAAGCCGCCTCTATCGTAAACAACTTCTTTAATACCTTTTTCAATTGCTCTTTCAGCAATAAGCTTACCTACATATGCTGCAGCATCAACGTTATTAGTTTTTTCTAACTCTTTCTTAGCTTCAAGTGTTGAAGCAGCTACAAGAGTCTTTCCAACTGTATCGTCAATAATTTGAGCATACATATGATTATTACTTCTGAAAACTGCTAAACGTGGACATTCTGTTGTTCCACTTAAATGATTACGCAGTCTGTTATGCTTTTTAACACGAATTTCGCTTCTTGATTTCTTACTAATCATTTCTTACACTCCTTTAATTATTTCTTACCAGTCTTACCAACTTTACGTCTGATAACTTCATCTTCATATTTGATACCTTTTCCTTTGTAAGGTTCAGGTGCTCTCTTTGTTCTGATTTCAGCAGCGTACTGGCCTACTTTTTCTTTATCAATACCTTTAATTATTATCTTATTCTGTCCATCCATTTCAACTGTGATTCCTTCTGGATCTTCCATTTCTACTGGATGTGAATAACCTAATGAAAGAATTAATTTATTTCCCTGTTTCTGTCCTCTGTAACCAACACCGTTGATTTCAAGAACTTTCTGGTATCCTTCTGTAACACCAACAACCATATTGTTGATAAGTGTTCTTGTAAGACCGTGTAATGATTTCATTTTCTTTAAATCATTTGGTCTGCTAACGATGATTTCTTCACCGTCTTTTTTAATTTCCATTTCCGCAGGTAATACTCTTTCAAGAGTTCCCTTAGGTCCTGTAATAGTCACCTTATTATTTTCTGCAATATCAACAGTTACTCCTGCTGGTATAGCGATAGGCATTCTTCCTATACGTGACATGCCGTTACCTCCTTATTAATAATGAAGAGTTGGACTAAGAAAGAAGAGAAACTCTTCAATCTTATCTCATCTCTTAACGTTATTTTCTTCCTACCAAACGAAAGCGAGAACTTCTCCACCAACGTTTTCTTTTCTTGCAACTTTATCTGTAACCACACCTTTGTTTGTAGAAATGATTGCAATTCCAAGTCCTCCAAGAACTCTTGGAAGTTCGTCTTTACTAGCGTAAACACGAAGACCCGGCTTAGAAATCTTCTTGATTCCTGAAATAACTTTATCATTCTTATCTTTACCATATTTTAATGTGATTCTGATTGTTTTAAAATTACCGTCTTCAATGACTTCATACTTCTTGATATATCCTTCATTTAAAAGAATTTCAGCGATAGCTAATTTCATCTTTGATGCAGGAACATCAACTGTATCATGTTTAGCAGTGTTTGCGTTACGGATTCTTGTAAGCATATCTGCGATTGGATCACTCATAGTCATGTTTCTTTCCTCCTATCAATTTATCTCTTACCAGCTTGCTTTTTTAACGCCTGGTATCTGTCCTTTGTATGCTAATTCACGGAAGCAAACTCTGCAAATTCCGTATTTTCTTAAATAAGCATGTGGACGACCACAAATTCTACAACGACTGTATTCTTGTGTAGAGAATTTAGCTTTACGTTGCTGTTTAACTTTCATAGCAGTTCTAGCCATGGATTTACCTCCTAAAACTATTTTGCAAATGGCATATTAAATAATGTCAATAATTCACGAGCTTCTTCATCTGTGTTAGCTGTAGTAACAAAAATTATGTCCATACCTCTAACTTTGTCTACTTTATCGTATTCAATTTCAGGGAAAATTAACTGTTCTTTAATTCCTAAAGCATAATTTCCTCTTCCGTCGAATGCATTTGGGTTAACTCCTCTAAAGTCACGTACACGAGGAAGTGCAAGGTTTACTAATCTATCTAAGAATTCGTACATCTTTTCTCCTCTAAGAGTAACTTTACATCCGATTGGCTGTCCTTCTCTTAATTTGAAGTTAGCTACTGAGTTTTTAGCTCTTGTTACAACAGCCTTCTGTCCTGAAATAATTTCAAGATCTTTAACAGCTGTATCTAAAATCTTAGCGTTCTCTTTAGCTTCGCCAACGCCCATGTTAATTACAATTTTATCAAGCTTAGGTACCTGCATTACGTTCTTATAACCGAACTTCTTTGTCATGGCATCCATAATCTCATTCTTATAAGTCTCCTTAAGTCTACTCAACTTTCCGGACCTCCTCTCTCAATTAATCAATAACTTCGCCTGTTGATTTTGCAACACGAACTTTCTTTCCGTCTTCAAATTTGTATCCAACTCTTGTTGGCTGTCCCTTATGAACATACATTACATTTGAAGCATCAATTGGTCCTTCCTGTGTTACAATGCCACCATTCTGGTTCTGAGCACTTGGTTTTGTGTGCTTTGTACGCATGTTGACACCTTCAACAGTAACCTTATTGTTCTTTTTGTCTACAGAAGAAACTTTTCCTTCTTTAAACTTATCTTTACCAGCGATTACTCTAACAGTGTCGCCTTTTTTAATCTTCATAGCTGACATCTAAGCACACCTCCTATAATACTTCTGGTGCCAAAGAAACAATTTTCATGAACTGTTTCTCTCTTAATTCTCTGGCTACCGGCCCAAAAATACGAGTTCCTCTTGGGGTCTTATCATCTTTTATAATTACAGCTGCATTTTCGTCAAATCTGATGTATGAACCATCTTTACGACGAGCGCCTTTAACAGTACGAACTACTACGGCCTTTACTACATCACCTTTTTTAACAACACCGCCTGGTGTTGCATCTTTTACAGTAGCAACGATTACGTCACCGATACTTGCGTATCTTCTTGTAGATCCGCCCATAACTCTGATGCAAAGTAATTCTTTAGCTCCTGTGTTATCAGCAACTTTAAGTCTACTTTCCTGTTGAATCATGCTGTATTCCTCCTTCTATAATCCAGGCAAATTATCTTGCCTTTTCAATAATTTCTACAAGTCTCCATCTCTTATCTTTTGATAATGGTCTTGTTTCCATAACTCTTACTGTATCACCAATTCCGCACTGGTTTTCTTCGTCATGAGCTTTTAACTTATAAGTTCTTTTAACAATCTTGTTGTATAATGGATGCTTTACATGATCTTCTACAGCAACTGTGATTGTCTTATCCATCTTATCACTTACAACTTTACCTGTACGTGTTTTTCTTAAATTTCTTTCCACAACAATTTCTCCTTTCTTAACTTTCCACCTGTAGTGGATTGGATTAACCTAAAACTATTCAGCAGCGTTTGTCTTTTCAAATATTACTGTCTGAATTCTAGCAATATTTTTTCTAACTTCTTTGATTCTGCTTGTGTTGTCTAACTGGTTTGTTGCGTTCTGGAATCTTAAATTAAATAATTCCTTTTTAGCAGCTACTAATTCATCATTTAATTCTGCAGCTGATTTTGTCTTTAAATCTTCTACATATGTCTTAATTTTCACTGTTATCACCGCCTTCTAAATCTTCACGTGAAACAATCTTACATTTTACTGGAAGCTTGTGTGTAGCAAGACGTAATGCTTCTCTAGCTATTTCTTCAGGAACACCAGAGATTTCGAACATTACACGTCCTGGTTTAACAACTGCTACCCAATATTCAAGTGTTCCTTTACCGGAACCCATACGTGTTTCAGCTGGTTTTGTAGTTACTGGTTTATCTGGGAAAATTTTAATCCAAACTTTACCACCACGCTTGATGTAACGAGTCATAGCAATACGAGCTGCTTCAATCTGATTTGACTTAATCCAAGCTGGTTCTGTTGCAACAATACCAAATTCACCGTAAGTGATCTTATTTCCTCTTGTTGCTTTACCTCTCATAGAACCACGAAACTGTTTTCTATGTTTAACTCTCTTAGGCATTAACATTATTTATCGCTCCCTTCTTTAGTTGGAAGTATTTCGCCGTTGTAAATCCAAACCTTAACACCTACTTTTCCGTAAGTTGTATCAGCTTCAGCGAAACCATATTCGATATCGGCACGTAATGTCTGAAGTGGAATTGTTCCTTCACTATAGAATTCTGTACGAGCCATATCAGCACCACCAAGACGTCCTGAACATGCAACCTTAATTCCTAAAGCTCCACTCTTCATTGTTCTTGACATTGTAGACTTCATTGCTCTTCTGAAAGATACACGGTTTTCTAACTGTGTAGCAATGTTTTCAGCTACTAACTGAGCGTCCTTGTCAGGTCTCTTGATATCTTTAACGTCCATAAATAACTTCTTGCTTGTCATTTTCTGAACTTCAGCTTTAACTTTTTCAATTTCAGCGCCACCCTTACCGATTACGATACCAGGCTTAGCTGTATAAATGTTTACTCTCACTCTGTCAGATGATCTTTCGATTTCAATCTTAGAAACACCTGCGCTGTATAATTTCTTTTTAAGATATTCTCTGATTTTGTAATCTTCAACAAGATTGTCTGCAAAATCAGCTTCAGCGTACCACTTTGAGTCCCAGTCCTTAATAACTCCGACTCTTAAGCCATGTGGATTAACTTTCTGTCCCATACTTTGCCTCCTATCTTTCATCGAGCACGATTGTAATGTGGCTATTTCTCTTTAAGATTCTATAAGCTCTACCCTGTGCTCTAGGTTTAATTCTCTTCATTGTTGGAGCGCTACCTGCGTAACACTCAGCAATATAAAGTTTGCTAACATCCATATTGTTGTTGTTTTCAGCATTTGCAATTGCTGACTGTAATAATTTTAATATAACGCTTGATGCGTATCTTGGGTTGTATGTTAAAATACCGATTGCTGACTCTACGTCTTTTCCTCTGATCGCATCTAATACGAAACATGCCTTCTGTACTGACACTCTAGCGTAAGACAACTTAGCTGATGGTCTAGTATCTTTATTAGCATTTCTTTCTCTCTTTATCTGGGATCTATGTCCTTTAGCCATAGATGAGACCTCCTTTCAAAATCTACAGGTATTATCTACCCTTCTTTTCGTCTTTACCGTGTCCTCTATAAGTTCTAGTAGCAACAAATTCACCAAGTTTATGTCCAACCATATCTTCAGTTACATATACTGGCACATGCTTTCTACCGTCATGAACAGCGATTGTATGTCCAACCATCTGTGGAAAAATTGTTGAACGGCGTGACCAAGTTTTAATAACAGACTTGTCACCTGAAGCGTTCATAGCTTCGACTTTCTTTAATAAGCTCTCATCCGCGAATGGGCCTTTTTTTAATGATCTAGCCATTAGTTCCTACCTCCTTATTTCATGTTCTTTCCGTCACGTCTTCTAATGATTAACTTGTTAGACTTCTTATTTTTCTTACGAGTCTTCAAACCAAGTGCTGGTTTACCCCAAGGTGTACATGGGCCAGAACGTCCGATTGGCGCACGTCCTTCACCACCACCGTGTGGATGGTCATTAGGGTTCATAACAGAACCACGAACTGTAGGTCTAATACCCATATTACGTTTACGTCCGGCTTTACCGATATTTACAAGACCATGTTCAATGTTACCTACTGTACCAACTGTTGCACGGCAAATAACTGGAACCATTCTCATTTCTCCTGAAGGAAGTCTAAGTGTTGCATACTTTCCTTCTTTAGCCATTAACTGCGCTGCATTTCCAGCTGCACGAACTAACTGTCCGCCCTTACCTGGATATAATTCAATGTTATGAACTTCTGTACCTACAGGGATAGCTGAAAGTGGTAAACAGTTACCAACTTTAACTTCTGCATTTTCACCGTTCATAACTGTAGCTCCAACCTTAAGTCCGTTAGGAGCAAGGATGTAAGCCTTTTCACCATCTGCATAACTGATTAATGCGATGTTTGCAGTTCTATTTGGATCATATTCGATGCTAATAACTGTAGCAGGAATATCAACTTTATTTCTCTTGAAGTCGATGATTCTGTATTTTCTTCTTGAACCACCACCATGATGTCTTACTGTAATTTTACCCTGATTGTTACGACCAGCATTTTTCTTGAGAGATACTACTAAAGATTTTTCAGGAGTTGCTTTAGTAATTTCTGCATTATCAAGAGTAGTCATAGCTCTTCTTGAAGGGGTATATGGGTTAAATGTCTTAATTCCCATTTTTATTCTCCTTTCGAATTCAATTTGTTATCACGCTTTTCTTGCGTTTACTTATTATTCTTATAAACCAGCGAAGATTTCAATATCTGCACTGTCTTCTGTCAACTGAACGATAGCTTTTTTCTTCTTAGCTGTCTTTCCAATTGTCATTCCTCTTCTACGTTTCTTTCCTTCTAAGTTCATTGTGTTAACTTTAGCAACCTTTGTTCCTTCGAACATTTTTTCAACTGCTTCTTTAACCTGAGTCTTAGTTGCATCTGTGTGTACGTAGAATGTATATTTCTTATCTGCCATAGCGTTCATGCTCTTCTCAGTAATTACTGGAGAGAGGATTACGTCATAATATTTGATATCTGCCATTATGCATACACCTCCTCGATTGTTGCTACAGCTGCCTTATCGATAACTACAACATCATATTTGAGAATGTCATAAACATTAATTGTGTTAGTTAAAGCAGTTTTTACTGTAGGGATGTTCTTAGCTGACATTACAGTATTTACATCGTTGTCTTTTAATACAACCAATGCTTTACTTACGTTTAAGTTGTTCATCATCTTTACAAAATCTTTTGTCTTAGGTGCTTCAAACTTAATGTCGTCAACTACGATAAACTTATTTTCATTAACTCTGTCTGTCAATACTGACTTAAGAGCTGCTCTTTTTTCTTTCTTATTCATCTTGAATGAATAATCTCTTGGAACTGGTGCGAATACAACTCCGCCGCCTGTCCACTGTGGAGCTCTTGTAGAACCCTGTCTTGCATGACCAGTTCCCTTCTGTCTCCAAGGCTTTCTTCCGCCACCGCTAACTTCTGAACGAGTTTTAGCTTTCTGTGTTCCTTGACGGTCATTAGCAAGCTGACTCAATACTGCCTGATGCACTAAGTTTTCTTTAACTTCTACACCAAATACGGCATCGTTTAATTCGATTTCATCAACCTGTTTACCTTCCATATTTAAAACAGATACTTTTGCCATCTGCGTGTTCCTCCTTCCAAAATCTACTTACCAGACTTACATGTTTCTTTAATAGTTACTAAAGCTTTCTTAGGTCCTGGTACAGCGCCCTTTACTAGGATTAAGTTGTTTTCTGCATCAACTCTAACAATTTCAAGGTTCTGTGTTGTTACCTTCTTAGCACCCATATGACCTGGCATTTTCTTTCCTTTAAACACCTTGCTTGGGCTTGAACATGCACCGTTTGATCCGGCATGTCTATGATACTTAGAACCGTGAGCCATAGGTCCTCTTGACTGACCATGTCTCTTAATTGCACCCTGGAATCCTTTTCCCTTTGCAATTGCTGATGCGTCAACTTTGTCTCCAGCAGTAAAGATGTCTGCCTTGATTTCGTCTTTCACTGAATACTCTTCAGCATTTTCAAACTTAAATTCTCTTACAAATCTCTTGTAAGGAACTCCAGCTTTGTCAAACATACCTTTCATTGGCTTGTTGACTAACTTTTCTCTCTTTTCACCGAATCCAACCTGTACAGCACTGTATCCATCATTTTCTACTGTCTTAACCTGTGTTACTACACATGGTCCAGCCTGAAGAACGGTTACTGGTACTAAACTTCCATCTTCGTTGAAAATCTGAGTCATTCCAACCTTTGTAGCTAAAATAGCTTTCTTCATATTAATTACCTCCTGTTAATCTACAGCGGATCGCGCCACCGCGATCATCCTAGAACAGTTCAATCTATTTAAACCTTCAAGGATAATTCACTATTTCGTTTTTTACCTATTAAAATAAGTAAATTGCGATGAATTATTTATTCTTCATCTTAATGTCGATATATACACCTGCTGGCATTTCTAATCTTGCCAAAGCATCTACTGCTTTCTGTGTTGGTGTAACAATATCAATGAGTCTCTTATGAGTTCTCTGTTCAAACTGTTCTCTTGAGTCTTTGTACTTATGTACAGCTCTAAGAATTGTGATTACTTCCTTCTTTGTTGGAAGTGGTACAGGGCCACTAACTTCTGCTCCTGAACTCTTTGCAGTTTCAACAATTTTTGCAGCTGACTGATCGATTAATTTGTGATCATAAGCCTTTAATGTGATTCTCATTACTTGTGCCATAAAAAAAGCCGCCTCCTTTTCGTACTATTAGCACGACAAGCGGTGACTGTACAACCTTTCCGTGTGTTTTGTGATTATTCACAACTTACCCACGTGTTTCCACTTCTATGGTGGACTCGTTTTTAGTACAGTGACTTGTCGCCAGTTTCCTAACTTGACATTCGCTCCGCGGAAAACCTACATTACTGTAGCAACCTCTCGTTTCAACGCTATCAATGTCACAGCATGAATTAGTATACAACATGAAAATATAAATTGCAACCATTTTTTCAAAAAATTTTATTTTACCTAATTTGGCTATTTATCAATACTTTTTCTACACTATCATTTCAAAATTCATTTTTAAATTTAAATCTCATAATTTACTCTTTAATTTCTTTCTTCTATATATAATAGGTAGTTTTCTGCTTTTATTGACTTTTATTTTCTCAAATTGTAATATATAACCATTGGTCATTATAATACAATGATTAAAATTTTTAAAGATAGGATTTTATATTAATTATGTGGATTGCTAACAATTGGAAAGATTATGAAGTAATTGATACTTCAGACGGCGAAAAACTAGAGCGTTGGGGTGATTACATATTAGTTAGACCTGATCCTCAGGTCATTTGGCATACTCCAAAGAAAGATAAACGTTGGAATAAATTAAATGGGCATTATTATAGAAGTAAAAAAGGCGGTGGTCAATGGGATTTCTTTGATTTACCGGAACAATGGTCTATTAATTATAAAGAATTAACATTCAACCTTAAACCATTTAGTTTCAAACATACAGGTTTATTTCCTGAACAGGCAACAAATTGGGATTGGTGTTCTGAAAAAATTAAAAATGCCGGTCGACCAATTAAAGTATTAAATTTATTTGCTTATACCGGTGGTGCAACTTTAGCTGCTGCTAATGCGGGTGCTTCTGTCACTCACGTTGATGCTTCTAAAGGCATGGTAACATGGGCAAAGGAAAATGCTGTTTCTTCCGGATTAAAAGACGCACCTATTCGTTGGTTAGTTGATGATTGCACTAAATTTGTAAAAAGAGAAATACGTCGTGGCAACAAATACGATGCAATCATAATGGATCCACCTTCTTACGGCCGTGGTCCTGGTGGTGAAATTTGGAAAATAGAAGATTCCATTTATGATTTTGTAAAATTATGTACGGAAGTCTTGTCTGACGATCCATTATTTTACTTAATTAATTCATATACTACAGGTCTTGCGCCTTCAGTTTTAACATATATGTTATCAACTGAAGTTAAATCAAAATTCGGCGGAACTGTTATTTCAGATGAAATTGGAGTTCCTGTAAGCGGCAATGGTCTGGTTCTTCCTTGTGGAGCCTCTGGTCGTTGGTGTAAATAATTTTATCAAAGAAGTTGAAGTTAGGATTACAACAATCTTTACTTCAACTTTTTTCTATTCTTTATTATTTTCCTACTATAATATATTTATGTTTAATATCTATTATAACCAGTAAAGAATTACCCATCTAGTTGCCATTTATTTTTATATTTTCTATTATTTTATAATTCCTCTATCGTATATTCACTATCATTTATGTTATGACATACTGACACTAAATTGCTTATTCCAATTTTCATTTCAGTTATCATCATCTCTTTGTCTGCAATAATTTTTGGCCTTTCCTCTTCGAAATCCACTTCAAATGTATAAAATGGTCTTATTATTCCTGTCCCTTCCATTTTTACATAAGCTTCTTTTATAGTCCACACCCTAAAAAATCTCTGTAGTTTTCCCTGTTCTGTTCCTATATCATAAATGTATTTTTGTTCTTTAGGAGCAAAGCAGGTATTAACAATCCTTCTTTCTTTCATAGTAAACTTATTCTTTCTTTTAACATCTTCAGTATCTATTCCTATTTCATAAGCAGAAACAGCAGCTACTGCATACTTATTTGAATGTGATATGTTAAATTTAATTTTACCATCTTCAAATGAAGGCTTGTTATATTTGTCAATTAATATCTTACTGTCTTCTTTTTCAGTTTTTCTTATATGCTGTATAAGAATTCCAGCTGCAAGACTTTGCATTTTTTTATCTTCCTGATTTATTCTATCTATTTTATTTTTCCTATCTTCATCCATCATTTCATAATATTTTGAATATACTGATTTATCAGATAATTTTTCTACATTATAGTAATATATTTTCATAAAATTATTTACTCCCTTTTGCAAGTTATATGTTTATTATTGTTTTGTTCAAATTCTAATTATTTTATAAATTATATTTTGCTATCTTTCTATTCTAATTATTGCTATATATATTTCTTATTTAATCACTCATTTATAATTTTCCATGCTTCAACAAGTCTGTCTATATTCCATGCAGCATTTGCAGGGCTTGTGGATGGAAGGCATATTGCTTCTTTCATCACTATCTGTTTCATATATTTGTTATAAAGTGAATACGCTTTCTTTCCATTAACAAATATCTGTTTTATATCTGCTGTATTTAATATTCTTGTCAAATCATTCACTTCAACATTTTTAATGCTACTATCTGAAGACCCTGTAATTTCACATGAATGAATTACATCCCACACTGCCACTTTATTATTAAGCAAAAATTCTTTTTTCTCCTGAATTGTTTGTGGTATATTTTCATTAAATATGGCAGCTAATACTTTCCAAAATCTATTCTGTGGATGTCCATAAAAGAATCCTTCTTCTCTGGATTTAACAGATGGAAAGCTACCTAATATTAAAATTTTTGATTTTTGATTATATATTGGTTCAATTGGATGTGTAATCATAATGTCTTCTTTCTTTTTATTTTAATTATCATTTATTATAGCATAAAATGTTTTGTCAATCATTGCTATCCCCGATTTGCGTGTATATATTTTTTATTTCTATATATACAATTAATATTATAAATTATAGGAGCAATAAAATGAATGAAAATAAAAAAATCTTGGGAACTTGCCCTCTGTTAGTGGATAAATTACCGACTTTAATTTAATGATACTAATCTAATTATCCAAAATATTTAGGCATCCCCGAAAATTTCGGGAATGCCCATCATTCACGGAGCTTATTGACTTTTTTTCTTAATTTTCGACTTATCAAATCGCCTGTTTATAGGCTTTTTCTATATCTTATATCGTCACTATTTTTAGTTTTCGAAAAATTTGACGACACTTTGACGACACCTTTAGTATATAACAAAACTACGCTAACCGCCACAATTAAAATGACATAGTTTCTTTTCAATCATCATTCTTTTGAATCATCTTCTTCACTTCCCTGTCAAAATCCGATTCAATAACTTGAGTTCTATTAAAAATCTGGTATTCCTGTTCAGCCTTATCATTTGCCATCTTTCTCGAAATCTTTCCCCTATCAGGTAAAATCTCATACCTTCTAAATGCCAAAAATTCATTTATGCTTGCCGCGAATTCTTCCATCGTAAATGTATTTTCACGTTCAATCAAATCTTCTATGTAGTCAAAATAACCTGTCACCGCACGCTCCAAACTACGAATTTGCTTTTCATCCAAATAGTTTTTTGCAATAGTTACATCTGATTTCAATACCCGACCATCAGGAGCATTCTTCCATGTAGTAAGCCCCATATGATCCTTTATATGGTCTGCACTATAATAAACAATTTCTGCTGCTGTCTGTCCCGAAATTGCATAATGGAATTTATTCTGCACCATTGCATAAAACTGATGTGTAATCTCCGCATTTTTATCATAATCAATGCTACACTCAGCAAAAACATCCGTAATCTGTTGCCAGATTCTTCTTTCGCTCGCACGAATAGAACGAACTCTTTCGAGTAATTCTTTAAAATAATCTTTACCAAATGCAGTCTTTCCCTGTTTTAATCGTTCATCATCCAGCACAAATCCTTTTGTCATATACTCCTTTAAAACGTTTGTTGCCCAAATACGAAAATGAGTAGCTCGAATAGAATTCACTCTGTAGCCTACGGAAATGATTGCATCTAAATTATAAAAATTAGTAGAATTAGATTGGGTTTTTCCCTCTATTGCTCCATGTTGAGTGGTTGTTGCAATTTTTGCAACAACCACTTCTTCATCCAATTCACCTGTTTCAAAAATATTCGCAAGATGACGACTAATGCCTGATTTATCTATTCCAAACAATTCCGCCATTGCTTTCTGCGTCAACCAAATTGAATCATCTTTAATTAAAGCATTAATGTAAATATCTTCCTTTTCTGTTTTATAAAGTAAAAATGGAAATTCTTTCATTTGTCAAACTCCTCTAATACAATAAATGGCGGGGAGCCTCCCCGCCGATCAGGTTGGACCTGGGTCTTTCGACCAGCCCACATGTGCAACACTTGTTACACTTACATTGTATGATTATATTAACATGATTGTTTACCAAATTCAAGATTATAGTTGATCGTTGCTTATTCTCTAATCAATTCTTCTGCATCTGATATATTTCTAACTTTGGACATTGCAAATCCCAAAACCTTCGGCTGATATTTAATTATTAATCTGTCTGCATCCGCCTTATTCACTATTAACCTCCTATGATAAACAAACGTGCACTTTTTTGTTTTTCAATTATATAGTGTCGCTTAGGTTCAATATGGTTGGGTAAAAATTAAGTAGTGTTGAAAACAAAATATTTAGGCATCCCCGAAAATTTCGGGAATGCCTACTATTCCGCATCAACCTCTCTTATTGATTGCTACGCAATCAATAAGCTCGCGGCATTCATAGAATGCTTACGAGCCCCATAAATAAAGGAAAACCACGGTTTCGTGTAAACACGACCGTGGTTTTCTTTATTTATAGTGAGCTTGCGCTCTATTCATTGATAACGTTAATTATTCAACAATTGTAGCTACCTTACCTGAACCTACTGTTCTACCACCTTCACGAAATTATCTCATCATTGCTTAGTGTTTTCTATTTAGTTTTCGTTGTATTTCCTACTTGTTTTGGTTGCCTGTGCTGTCATTATTTCTATTTGCAGAGAAAAATGACGACAGTTTGACGACTGCACAAATTCAACAGTGGATTAAAATAATATTTTCACCTTACTTATTCAAAGTTATGTATTATGTATAGTAATATTTCCAATTTTTTTTAATATATCCATCAACAAAAATTCCAACATCTATATTATCTTCTTCAACTTTCTGTATATCTTTTTCATTATGCTGAATATTCAATATTTTAAATCTATTGTAATCCTTCCCCGTATACGCAAAAATATACTCCCCTACTTTTAATCTTGATTTTTTACTATTAATACATAATATATTATTATTGTACACATCGATAATCATATCGATTTCATTTAATAAGCCGCACGTTTGTAGAATTATGATTAATTCTTCCTCGAATATGTCGCAAATAACTTGTCCCATCATTTCCATAAATGGTATTATTTGTTCGACCAACACACTATTTGATAGCCTGGTATCTACGCACCAGCCATGTGCAACTTTATTTCGTTGTTCAACTAATTGTGTTAATTCTTCAAACAGTCTATTAACATCTCCACCTTTTTTCTTGTTAATGTACTCTTTTGCTTTTTCATCTGAGAATTCATTTTTATTTTTTATATACTCGACAAACTTCTTTTTTCCCAAGATTTTTGCTTTAGAGTTTTTTATTCCCAAATCATTAAACAACTCTATTAGTTGATCTATTCCTAAATTGCCACTATGCGTTAACAAAAGTTCTTTATTAAGTGAAAATTTTTCTTCTTCAAAACACGAATATAAATTTTTAATTACCTCTAGTTCATTAATTTCAAAATTTTTAAACCTATTTGAATTCACCAAAAACTCTCCACTTTTCTTTATATGTTTTTGCTTAATTTCATTTGCTAAATTGACATACCTGTCTGCTTTTTCCACCCAAAAATCTAATAATGAATCAGCAATTTTATCAATATAGTTTTCAAAGCACCCATACAAACTTATGATTACAGCATTATAAACCACTGGGGTGCTCATCACTTTTGTAAATCTTTGTTTTATAATATTCACATCTAAATTTTCCCTATCAAAATTGTCTATTAATGAATGTTGTTCTTCCATACATGTAATATAATTTCGTATATCTTTTAAATTGTTTAAATACTCATCCTTACTTATGTTAATTCTATTCATCCATATTTCCTTCTAATATATTCTGAACAATTTTTTCGAAAAAGTCGGCTCTATTTAATATATCGGTTTTTGATTGTTTTTTCCCGTTAAACATTTCTTCGTTTTGTTTATATGCTTTTTCCATATATTGTGTAATTAGTTTATTGTTATTTGGTACACTATTTATATCATATTTTGTTAATGCCAACATAAGTGAATCATAAATCATCTTCTGTGGTTTTGACCATTTAAATTGATTTCTAATTTCTTTGTATTGACAAAAAGCTTTATCTCCAAACATTTTATTTGCTATTTCAATCGTATTTATAAATAATTCTTTTAGCACATCTCCTCTATCTGAATTTTCTTCTAAAATAGTGTTTCCAAAAATCATGCACTTGTCTAAAAAATCAGATAATTGCCCTGAATATTCATTAACATGTCTCATCGCAAAAAACCTTAATACTAATTCAACATCATACATTCTCATATATAAGTTATTTAAAGCGAGTTCATCCGCCACATCCAATGAATCTACTGTATCTAATTGATATAGTTCTTTAGTATTATTATCTTCATCAACACTTACCGGTATTCCCCACAATTTTCGAAATGTTGTATTTGTCGAAAGTTCCTTGCACAATTTATTAAATTCACCATTATATAGTGCATTTCTTATCTCTTGATCTTCTAATTTAACTCCACCGGTATTTAGTCTTTCAAATACCATCCTTTTCATTCTTTGCTCTTGTTCTTGAGATTTAGCTGATTCTTTTAGTAATGACACTACTGATATTTGTCGTCTGTCAATACCTTCTTTTATTTTTTTAGGTAATTCACTATATTTTTTTGTGTTTAATTCTGGCCATTCCGTTAAACCTTCTAATGCATATTCATTATCATAAAAATCCATAATTGCCGAAATACGCTGAAGACCATCCATCACCTCATATTTACCATACTCTACTTCATATATGAATATAGGTGGCACTGGAATATTCATTATAAATGATTCGATAAGACGAGAGCGCTTTTTATTATCCCAAGTAATTCGTCTTTGATATATCGGTTTTCTGTCATATTTACCGTTTGTAAAAACATCTTTTACTAGCGGTAATTTAATAGCTCCTTGTTCTGTAACAATTCTTGCCTCTCCAATTTCATATTTTTCATTAATTTCTTCCTCAGACAACATAACCTTTTTATTTTCTTTCCCTTCAAAATTTTCTTTTTCAAAATCTAATAACTCAATATTCATATTTTCTCCTTGTAAACTCAATTTATGCCATCATTCGTTTGTCTTCTCCAACATTACGAACAACTGCGCATTCTTTTTCTTTCTTTTCCAACTGTTCTTTTGTAAATTCTGCTATTGGTTCTGCTACTGCCAATGCCAACCTTACCGGTACAGCATTTCCTATCTGCTTATAAACTAAATCAAGCTTTGAATTTGCATTTCTGTTGCTTGTACCTCTACTAAACTCATACCAATCTGGAAATGTTTGAATTCTTGCAATTTCCTTAACTGACAATCTTCTATTATTCTCTTCTCCATCACTAAATATATATTTGTCCTTACCTACCTTTACCATAGGTTCTCCACCCGGATGTATAGGCGCCTGTCGTCCTGATGCCTGAATAGTAAAACTTGGCTGACTCCATAATTTTTTTCGATTACGCGACATAAAAATAGTTGAGTATGAGCCAACAAAATATTCTCCCGGATTTTCCTCTAAATCACCAATTGCATCATGTAAAGTCACAACTTCTTCTAATCCATTAACCCCATATCCATGGGTTGGCTTTGGATGAACATATTCAAAATCTATGTCATTTCTTACTCCAACCAAAATTACTCGTTCTCTAATTTGTGGTACTCCATATTCTGCTGAATTAAGAAGTTTATGATAAATTTTATACCCTGCTGCTGCAAAGTCCTGAACAATCTGTTTAAATACTTCTCCTTTTCCTAGAGTCATCATTCCTTTAACATTTTCGGCAACAAATATTTTAGGTTTACTTTGCATCAAACAGCGAATAAAATGAAGGTATAAGAAATTTCTTTTATCATCCACTAATCGTGGACCCGCTTCTGAAAATCCAGGGCAAGGAAATCCGCCCAGAACAATGTCCGCTTTTGGAAATTCTTTAATTTTTCTTATATCACTTTTATCCATATAAATATATTTTCCAGCATTTTGAGCATAGGTTTGTCTCGCTTCGTCAAAGATATCATTTACATATATTGTATTAAAGACATTGTTATCAATATTTTCATCAAAAACTCTTTTGTCTCTAAACGCTTCTTCCATTACAGTTTTACCCATCACTGCTTGTAATCCTGCTAGTTCAAATCCTAAATCTAATCCTCCACATCCTGAAAATAATGATACTAAATTCCACTTTTTAGAATCATAGCTAAGTTTGTCAAATTCAATTTCTTCACTGCAATTTTCAAATGCTTCTCTCTCTTCTTCTATTTTCTTATTAAGTAATTCTCTAACTTCATTTACATTATACTCTGGTGCAGGCTTAAATTTACCTCTACCACGCTCTTCTAAAATAACAGCCATGTCTTCTCCTCAACTTATTCTATCTGTTCCTGCATTGTCTTCATCAATATCATCTGTATTTTCTATATTCAACGTTTTCATATAGTGTATTAATCTATTCGCAACCTCATTTCCTTTAACAGTTAAAGGATGGTCAAAACTTAACTCAGGAATTAATTTATTATGTTTAGCACTCCAATTTACTTGTACAGAAAGTGGTCTATTACCATCCCATTTTTTTGCAAATGATCTATAATTAAGTGCTTTGCAAGCAAAATAAATATCAGGATGCATTTTTACATAATCCTTTATAGGAATCATCTTATCGATTATATCCTGTACCGAATTAATGTTCTCATCCATTAATAAATAATTTGCAACACCACTATTCTTGATTACTTTTCCATTAACCATAGCATCTCTTTTGTCTTCTGCTAAATTACTCCCTGCATAAACATCAATTACTTGATTCTCTGTTAACTTCATTTTTCCAGACAAATCACCACTAATTTTATTTAATAATTCAAATTTCCATCCTAGTGTTATTGCACCTTTTTCGGTTCTTTTAAATTTGTTTTTGTATATTAACATTCTCTCTTCAAATCTATTCATAATAGATGTGGTTGAATCTTCAATAATCTTTGCCCAATTTTTTCCAAATAATTGCTCTGCTCTTTCAGCGCTCATTTTATTTTCTATAAAATCTGCATTTTCTTTTTTATATGATATTTTTATTTCTTTTTCATCTAATGATGATTTTGCCAAAACATAAATATCTGTCTTCGGCTCTCCTTTATGACACGTTGGTTTTCCTGATAATTCAACTACATATTTTCTATCTTCAAACTCAAATTCGGTTCCTTCTACCATAAATGATAATATTCTTCTTTCTGCATCGCCAAAATCTCCCATACAAACCTCCTAATATTTCTTCCTGCATATATCATCTCTATCTATTTCTTCAAACGAATTTACCTTTAATTCTCCTATTTCTATAGCATTTTTCTTAATAAATTCAAACAATTTGGGATAATTTTCTAAATAATAATACATTTGCGGACATACAAATTTTGAATCAAATTCTTGTAAAGTTCTTAATTCAATCTCCTTAGTCATTTGAAAAGACAACACCGGCATTGCATATTTATGTCTAATTAAATACTCGTCTATTCTTTTACAAATTTCACTGTCATCTTTATACTTTTCCTTCCATGTATTTATATCGATCTTTCGCCCTAAATGAATCTTCCCAACAATTTGTTTCATTGGGCTACTCACATACATATAAGCCATTATTTCCTCATCTGGAAATATTCTCCTATATTCAAATATCTTACTTCCATCCTTAATTAAGTTGTACCATTTAGGTTTAAAGCTTAATAACATTGTTCTCATAATGTAAATTTATACTCCTTTTGAAATACAACTGCATTAGTTATAATTATATTACATAGTGCATTCGAACACAAGTTCTGTTTTAAAACTAACTAACACACCGTTTTATAATTACCTATCATACTTTTCTTTATATCTTATTTTCTTTTTATACATATATATTCTCATATTAAGCTCAACTAAAAGACTAAATAAAATAACAATTATTATTCCCCTTATGTATTCATTACCTGAATTCCACTTATATGAAAATATATAAAACACAGCCGGAATATATAAACTACTAAAAAAATTCAATAAAGCTTCTCCCATATCTTTACATCTATATAATTTTTCTAAATCATATTTCTTCATTTTTCTAGTACGATTAATATATTCAATAATTAATAAAATAATAGCTATTACAGCCACTATTACAACACATATTTTTTTTACTAACATATTTTTTCTCCTTCAATCTTATATTAAATTTATACATCTTCTTGCTTTAATTAATTGAAGATTTCATTCTGTTTATTGCCTTAATAATCTTACTCTAAACACATTTACATTTTATCATAACACTCCCCCTAAATAAATATAATTCTATTATAAGCGTATTCACATTAAAGACATATATTATAATTAAACTCTCTTATCTCTAACGTATAAACTTGTTATTTTCCCTTTCCTCCTTCCCCATCTCCACAATCTTTTCATAGTCTTCATCCTTAACAAATCGTCTAAAAAATCCAAGCATAAACTCTGATTCTTCCAATTCATAAATCCTTTCATTCTTTTCATCAAGTTCCTGTTCCAGATATTCTTTAGACCATTTAAGTTCATCATTATCTCTTATCAACGTTTTCCTATCTGCATCCATCTGCTCCAGCTTCTTTTTTAGTTCTATGGATTCCGCAAAGCAGCTTTTTGCCATTTTTACTATTCTTTTAAATATTCTGTTTAAACCTGCAAGAAACGGTATAACAATCTTTTCTCTGTAAGATTTTGCACTAATCAGTCCTTTAGGCTCTTCCGGACCTTTTGCTACTTTATTTTCAAATTCCTTTATGTCCTTTATTCCCCATTGTGCCACGACATCAGCTTCTTTCATTTCTTTATATGTTTCCTCCAGCTTCTTATCTGCGATTTGTTTTTCAGCAGTCTTTTTAAGGATTTGTAGTGGTAAACTAAATTTGTAACACCTCATTCGAATAATATATTATAATATTACTCAAACAAGGAGGACATCATTATGTCAATACGTTGCAGCGAAGACTTCAAAAAAGAAGTAGTTAAAGCCTATATGGCAGGCGACAAATCAATACATCAACTTGCTGTTGAATTCAATGTTGCAAAAAGTTCCGTTAACAAGTGGGCTAACGAATACAGGGAAGAATGCCTTTATACCACCAATACAACATCCGAGTCTAATGACGCAAAGGAAATACGAAGATTAAATCAACTTCTTAACAAAAAAGATGCCAAGCGTGAATATCACAAACGTTTGGAACACATTTTTGAACTTATAAAATATGTGTACTATAACAATAATCGTGTTATAGGATATAGGGCTATGCGCATTTTCATCAAACGTTATGGCTATGAATTAAGCAATACCACCATGCATAAATACATGAATAAAGAATTAAATTTATGTGCCGTAATCATGCATTCCAAACCGGGATACAAGGCTGGGAAAAAGAATAAAATCTTTGACAATCTCTTAAACCAAAATTTTACTGTCGACTGCAAAAATAAAGTATGGTGCACTGATTTTACATATATGCGTCAGCCAAATGGAAAATTCAGATACAACTGTTCAATAATTGATTTATTTGACAGGTCGGCTGTTGCTTCGTTAAACAGTGATTACATCAATACGGACTTAGCAATAAACACACTTAAAACAGCACTAAAAAAGAAAACTATCCTAAAGTGATTCTGCATTCATATCAGGGAGTACAGTTTACCTCATGGGATTTTGTGAATTTCTGTAAAGATAATAATGTAACCAAGAGCATGAGTAAGGTCGGTTGTCCTTATGATAATGCTCCAATGGAAAGATTTTATAACACTTTTAAAAGCAATTTTTATAATGTAACCTAATTTTCAAGTGTGGAGATGATGGATGAACTTACCATGAAATATATCAATTGGTATAATTATGTTCGTCCTCATTCGTACAATGATTATTTAACACCAATGGAAGCTCATTACAGATAGGTATTTATCGAACAAAGTGTTACAAAAATGCTTGACCACTACAGAATCTCAAGGTTTATTTTACCTGATTTTATTCTAATTTCATCTTGCTATAGATATAACATACATTAATCCGGAAAACTTGAAGTTGTCTTTATTATCTAAAATATCACTATAATCTGAAACGAACTTTTTTCACCAAATACCTTTTCCATCACCAAGCAAGATATTTTTTATATTTTCGTTTATTTCACTTTCAGACAAACTTTGTTGGATTAGTGGTTGAATCACTTCACGACTTTCTCTTGTATGAGGAAGTTCAGATGCAAGTCTATTAGCTTTATCCTCGCATCCTGCTTTCAAATATAAGAAACATAGGGTTGCACGCATAGTGGCTTTCTGTTTCTCATTAATTGATATAGGCAATCCTCTTTCCATTAATTCGATAGCTTCATCTGTATTACCCTTTAATGCTAATGTACTTGCTAGTCCAAGAATCATCCCTGGTTTATTGGGATAAATCAGTAATGCATCCCGATAAGTTTTTTCTGCAGAATCATAATCTCCTTTTCGCTGATAATCAACAGCTTTTTTATGAATGTTGTACCGTGTTGTTTCCGCACGAATCGTATCCATCCCCACCAACAAATCAATACTTGTTTCAAATATATTTGCTAGTGCCGGCAAAAGTGTAATATCTGGATAAGACTCGCCACGTTCCCATTTCGAAACGCTTTGCGGGGTAATCCCCAAATACTCTGCAACATCCTCTTGCGTAAGATTTTTTAATATACGGTATTTCTTTAAGTTTTCTGGTAAATATAACATAGCAACCTCCTGATGATTCATTATAGTAAAATCATATCATGTGCATTTGCGAATTCAATAACGCAGTAGTTGTCCTAAACTCAACCGCATCCATATATGCTAAAAAAATCAAACTACATATCATAATTCCTGTTGTCACAAAGATCCACCTACAAATTCTAATTTTAATGATGTTTCGTTTCATCATATAGAATCACTGATGCGAAAACTATAAATGTTCCAATATCTCTGTAATATTATTTACTATATGTTCAGGCTGATATTGTATCAGCTCTAAGTTTCCATAAGCAAAAGAGCCTTGTTTCACCCATATTGTATGCATTCCAATTTGTGATGCTGGTTCGATATCATTATCTAGTCTATCTCCAATCATATAAGTCTCTTCTGGAATACACCCTGATTTATCTAACGCCATCTGAAATATTTCTAGATTAGGCTTAGATATTCCAACTTCGGCTGAAGATATGATAATATCAAAATATTGGCGAATACCATATTGTATAATACGCTGTTCTGTTCCCATACTTTGGTTAGCAATGATACCTAAATGATATTTGTCTCTCAACTTTTCAAGCAGCTCAGGAACACCTTTATATACTTTTTCTAAATGCTTTGGCCATTTTATCGTTTCCAATCCAAATTCTTTAGCAGCATCTTTATACGGCAACCGATTTTGTGAAGCAAGCTCTATCATGCGATGTTCTAACGTCTCTCTCTTTGGTGCGTTAGGTTGCTTTAGCAATTCTTGTGTTCTATATTCTGCACATTCACTTTCATCTATCAAAGTTGATCCTAAGTCAAAAAATATCCATTTAATCATTTTCTTACTTCCTTTCGAGATATAGATATTTTAAGCAGTATATCCCTTCACTCCTCATCCCTCAACTGCATTTGTCCACAAAGCATTGAGAAAAATCCAAATCTCTCATAGTACTCCTTTAGTTTTTCTTCTCCGTATATTACTGAAAGCATATAAATATTTCGTTCTCTAATCTCTTTGATTACCATACTCATCATCTGTGTTCCGAACCCTTGATTTTGCATTTCCGGATGAACCATCAAATCCTGTATGTAGGCATCAGTAACCCCATTAGATACGACTTCCACATATCCTACCAGTCTGTCACCCCATAAGCACTCACAGAAAGAAAACACTGTAATTTTGGATTATTTAAAGAACTTTCCATTGTATTCCACCCAACAAATTTACGCAGTTCGCTCAGTTGCATCGCATCCATTTTCTTATTTAAATAATAATTAACCATCTAACTCCTCTTTCAATGAAATCATTGCTTACTTTTTACACTTGCCATCCACCGCTTACACTTTTCACATAAATAAATTTTTTATCAGTTCGACAAACTGATATGTAGTCTATCCCCTCAGATTTTTTAGAGCATCGGGGTTATTTGAGATAATCATTCCAACCATCTGACATTTTTCCATGTCTAGGCAATCGCCACACATTACCACACCCTTTTTCAACTCGCGATGTTCATAAGCAGTGTTGTTCTTGTTTATAAATGCTCTAGTAATCTCTGCTCCAAATGCCTTGCAATAAATTTTTGCTGCATCAAAACTATTTTTAACATAAACTTGATTATAATTTTTCATAGTCAATCTCCTTTTTCAGTTTTATCAATTTTTATTTGGTAACTTCAATATAATAATCTAAAAGTTCATATATCCAATCATGAAGTACCGAAAACTGAAATCCCAACGCTTGTGCTTTTTCGGTATTTATACTATATTCCGGTTCCCTGTTATATGGAGCGTTTTCCCCTCCTTTGTCAATAATTGCTTTGGAACCTGTTTTCTTTTCAACATAATCAATTATCTCTCTTATAGAAATAGTTCCTTCAGCACTTCCATTAATTGCTCCTTTGACCTCTTTATCAACCAGAAAAGCCATAAATTTCCCTGCTTCATCGGAACTTATAAAGCCCATCTGATAGTCCAAATTATCTATATTCATAGGAATAGACTTCATTACATGTTCGACATAGAATAATAATCTTTTCGTATAATCATCTTTGCCTATTGCAAAAGGATATCTTACCGCAATCCAATTGCGACTAGAGTATTTTTGCCACAAAGCATACTCCGCTTGCCGTTTTATTTGTTCATACGGAAAAGCAAATCTGTCACACCAAATAAGCTCTTTTGATATTCCATCAAAATCAGATTCCATCGTATTCATATGTTTAGGTTCATATACAGATGTACTGGACATATGCATATATTTATCACAATCTACAGCTTCCATCACATACTTTATATCATTCGAACAATAGGCAATTTTATCAATAACAATGTCATAATGCGTGCCGGATAATGCTTCTTTTACACTTTCTTCATTTGTCCTTTCAAGGATAATCCTCTTTACCTTGTCACCATATTCATCAGAAGATATTCCCCTTGTGGCAATAGTAACATCATGCCCCTTTTCTAAAAGTTCATTTACCATATGTATTCCAAAAAATCTAGTACCACCTATTACTAATATTTTCATCCTTTTTCTCCACAAACTCATATTTATCAATCAAATCTTCCCCTAAAATTATACCATTCTCCCAAGAATAAAACCATACATTTCCTCTCGTGACGCCATTTTGACGCCATTAACTCCTCATTTCTCTCTATGACGTAGAAAAGGCATCCCCGAAAATTTCGGGAATGCCCATCATTCACACAAGCATATCTTATTGATTACTCCGTAATCAATAAGCTCGCGGCATTCATAGAATGCCTGCGAGCCCTATAAACAAAGGAAAACCACGGTTTCGTGTAAACACGACCGTGGTTTTCTTTATTTATAGTGAGCTTGCGCTCTATTCATTGATAACGTTAATTATTCAACAATTGTAGCAACCTTACCTGAACCTACTGTTCTACCACCTTCACGGATAGCGAATCCAAGACCCTGTTCCATAGCGATTGGGTGGATAAGTTCGATTGTCATTTCTACGTTGTCACCAGGCATGCACATTTCTGTACCAGCTGGAAGTTCACAAACACCAGTTACGTCAGTTGTTCTGAAGTAGAACTGTGGTCTGTAGTTGTTGAAGAAAGGAGTATGACGTCCACCTTCATCTTTTGTTAATACGTAAACCTGAGCTGTAAATTTCTTATGGCATGTTACTGAACCTGGTTTAGCAAGAACCTGTCCTCTTTCGATCTGGTCTCTGTTGATACCTCTTAAAAGAGCACCAATGTTATCACCAGCCTGAGCTTCATCAAGAAGCTTTCTGAACATTTCGATACCAGTTACAACTGTCTTCTGGATTTCTTCCTTAACACCAACGATTTCAACTTCATCGTTCATATGAAGAACACCACGTTCTACTCTACCTGTAGCAACAGTACCACGACCTGTGATTGTGAATACGTCTTCTACTGGCATTAAGAATGGCTTATCTGTATCTCTCTGTGGATCTGGGAAGTAATCATCAATTGTGTCCATAAGTTCCATGATCTTGTCGCCCCATTCTGATGATGGATCTTCAAGAGCCTTAAGAGCTGAACCTTTGATGATTGGAGTTCCGTCGAATCCATATTCTTCAAGGATTTCTGTAACGTCCATTTCTACTAATTCAAGTAATTCATCATCGTCTACCATATCGCATTTGTTTAAGAAAACAACGATTTTAGGAACACCAACCTGACGTGAAAGTAAGATATGTTCCTTTGTCTGAGCCATAACACCGTCAGTTGCAGCTACAACAAGGATAGCACCATCCATCTGAGCAGCACCAGTGATCATGTTCTTTACATAGTCAGCATGTCCTGGGCAGTCAACGTGAGCGTAATGTCTCTTCTTTGTTTCATATTCAACGTGAGCTGTAGAGATTGTGATACCTCTTTCTCTTTCTTCTGGAGCTTTGTCGATATTTTCGAAATCTGTAGCTTCGTTACCTTCAACTCTTTCAGAAAGAACTTTAGTAATAGCAGCTGTTAATGTTGTTTTACCATGATCTACGTGTCCGATTGTACCAATATTACAATGTGGTTTGTTTCTTTCAAACTTAGCTTTTGCCATTTTTGATAATCCTCCTAATAATAAAATATTTTAATAACTGACCTAATGGTCGTCTTTACATAGGCTTAGTTCCCATTATATTTTATAATGGGAATATTTTCAAGCCTTTAAGTTAAATTAATAATCTAAATCAATATATTATTTTGCTCTTGATGAAGCAACTTTTTCCTGAACAGACTTTGGAGCTGCCTGATATCTTTCAAAGAACATTGAGTAGTTTCCACGACCCTGAGTTGTAGAACGAAGTTCTGTTGAGTAACCAAACATTTCTGACAATGGAACGAAAGCTCTTACGATCTTACCGCCACCGATGTCATCCATACCTTCAATCTGTCCACGCTTTGAATTCAAGCTTCCGATAACATCACCCATGTATTCTTCAGGCATTGTTACTTCAACCTTCATGATAGGCTCAAGCAATACAGGATCTGCCTTAGCCATAGCATCCTTGAATGCCATAGAACCTGCAATGTGGAATGCCATTTCTGAAGAATCGACTTCATGGTATGATCCATCATATACTGTAGCATGTACACCAAGTACTGGGAATCCTGCGATGATACCTGACTGTGCAGCTTCTTCGATACCTTCTCCAACAGCCGGGATATATTCCTTAGGAATGTTACCACCAACTACTGTAGATTCAAACTTAAACTGTTCTTCACCGTTTGGATCCATTGGCTCAAACTTAACTTTACAGTGACCATACTGACCACGACCACCTGACTGCTTAGCATACTTGCTATCAACGTCAACTGCCTTAGTAAATGTTTCCTTGTATGCAACCTGAGGTGCACCAACGTTAGCTTCTACCTTAAATTCACGAAGAAGACGATCTACGATTACGTCTAAGTGAAGTTCACCCATACCAGCGATGATTGTCTGACCTGTTTCACGATCTGTGTGAGCACGGAATGTAGGATCTTCTTCAGCTAATTTAGCTAAAGCTTCACCCATCTTACCCTGGTCATTCTTTGTCTTAGGCTCAATTGCGAGCTCGATAACTGGTTCTGGGAATTCCATTGATTCAAGAATTACAGGATGCTGTTCATCACAGATTGTATCACCTGTTGTAGTCAACTTGAAACCTACAGCAGCTGCAATATCTCCTGAATATACTTTATCTATTTCTGTACGCTTGTTAGCATGCATCTGTACGATACGTCCAACACGCTCTTTCTTACCCTTTGTAGCATTTAATACATATGAACCTGAGTTCATTGTACCAGAGTAAACTCTGAAGAATGCTAACTTACCTACGAATGGGTCAGTCATAATCTTGAATGCTAAAGCTGCAAAAGGTTCATCATCTGATGAATGACGTACTACTTCGTTACCATCTTCATCAACACCTGTGATATCAGGGATATCTGTTGGAGCTGGCATGTATTCGATAACACCGTCTAACATCTTCTGTACACCTTTGTTCTTGTAAGCTGATCCACAATATACAGGAACTGCTTCACAAGCGATTGTAGCCCTTCTAAGTACCTTCTTCATTTCTTCGATTGATGGTTCTTCACCTTCAAGATACATTAATGTAAGGTCATCATCTAATTCACAAATCTTTTCAACAAGGTTGTCATGCCATTCATTAGCAAGATCCTTTAAGTCATCAGGGATTGTTGTGATTTCGATATCTTCACCCTTATCATCTTTATAGTAATATGCTTCCATTTCAAATAAATCGATTAATCCGGCGAAATCGTCTTCTTTACCAATTGGAATCTGAACTGGGATTGCATTCTTGCCCAAACGATCAATGATTGTCTGAACTGAATAAAAGAAATCTGCACCCATTTTATCCATCTTGTTGATGAATGCCATACGAGGTACATTGTATGTGTCAGCCTGACGCCATACGTTTTCTGACTGTGGTTCAACACCTGCCTTAGCATCAAATACACCTACAGCACCATCTAATACACGAAGTGAACGCTCAACTTCTACTGTAAAGTCAACGTGTCCGGGAGTATCAATAATGTTGATACGATGTTCTAACGCACCTTTTTTTGGTTTGTGATGATCTTCTAATGTCCAGTGGCATGTTGTAGCAGCTGAAGTAATTGTGATACCTCTTTCCTGTTCCTGTTCCATCCAGTCCATTGTGGAAGCGCCATCATGAGTCTCACCAATTTTATAATTTACACCAGTATAATATAAGATACGTTCTGTTAATGTAGTCTTACCGGCATCGATATGAGCCATAATACCAATGTTTCTTGTTCTATCTAGTGGATATTCTCTTCCAGCCAAGGTTTTTTCCTCCTTAATTTATTGTTCATTTGCATGAATTTAAAATTAAAACTGTATATTTGTTACAAAACAGTTATTGCTATGCAACCTGTCTTGTAACACTTACAGTTTTATTAGAAACGATAGTGAGCAAATGCTTTGTTTGCTTCAGCCATCTTATGCATATCTTCTTTCTTCTTTACTGAAGAACCTGTATTGTTTGCAGCATCCATGATTTCGTTAGCTAATCTTTCTTCCATTGTCTTTTCACTTCTCTGACGAGAATACAATGTAATCCAACGAAGTCCTAAAGCCTGTCTTCTTTCAGGTCTAACTTCAATAGGAACCTGGTATGTTGCACCACCGATACGTCTTGCTTTAACTTCAAGTGCTGGCATGATGTTGTTCATAGCTTCTTCGAAAACTTCGATTGCATCTTTACCAGTCTGGTTTGCAACTCTATCAAAAGCTCCGTATACGATCTTCTGAGCTACGCCTTTCTTACCATCTAACATAATGTTGTTGATAAGCTTTGTAACTACTACGTTATTATACATTGGATCTGCTAATACTTCTCTTTTCTGAGTATGTCCTTTACGTGGCATGTTACTTCCCTCCTTAATCAATTTTTCCTAAATTTGCCTAAAATATTCACAAATTTAGATTTTGCAGGTTTCCTCACTTGTGAGTCTCCTGCGATTAGATCTTCGGTACTCACATAAGTTGTGTCCTTGCGCACGGCTTTAGACTCTATTTCTAACACCGCAAAGTTTAACTTTCGTGTCAAACTCTGCCCTGTAATAATTCTAATAACCGGCACTAAAATCATTCAACCTGTGATTGGCTTATAAAAGCCTTTCCTACTTAGCGTCTTTTGGTCTCTTAGCGCCGTATTTAGAACGGGCCTGACGTCTCTTAGCAACACCTGCTGTATCAAGTGTACCTCTGATGATATGGTATCTTGTACCTGGTAAATCTTTTACTCTACCACCACGGATAAGTACAACGCTATGTTCCTGAAGATTATGACCTTCACCTGGAATGTAGCTTGTTACTTCAATACCATTTGAAAGACGTACTCTGGCAATCTTTCTAAGAGCTGAGTTAGGCTTCTTAGGTGTAGCTGTCTTAACTGCTGTACAAACACCACGTTTCTGTGGAGAAGCTGTATCATTCATCTTCTTGTTTAAAGAGTTATAGCTCTTTAATAATGCTGGAGCAGTTGACTTCTTAACTGAAGTCTGACGTCCTTTTCTTACTAACTGGTTAAATGTAGGCATCCTTTTTTCACCTCCTGTTATTAGAATTATGTGTAAATCACATTTATTTGTAGCAAAAAGGCATAATATGCCTGTTCGCATACTATGCCATTATATATGTGTTATATTTTTTTGTCAACATATCATTTAAAAAATTAATTTTCGATACTTTTCTTTATAAAAATGTAAAAATTGTTAATTTCTTTCGATATTTTCATACATTGTAACTTTTTATAAATTAAATGTCATGTTATTTAATTCATTTTTAAACACCATACTATTTAATTTATTATTAAAACGCCATGCTGTTTAATTCATTCTGCATTAAAGCTTCTGCAATAATTCCGAATCCAAAAATAGTCAATAACAAATAAATAATTCCTGAGTTACTTGACATAATTCCTCTTGCTGTTTTTGCTTCGTCAATCTTTTCACCCTGCTTATAAGCCCAATAAAGACCATATATTCCACATGTTACGAGTGAAAGCAAGAATGCTACACCTCCTGATGTATTGTTCAATCCTTTGTTATCCGGCAATAATGTGTTCGCATCGTCTGTTAAAACAACAAACCAATATATTCCGTAAATCCCGCATGTTACGAGTGAAAGAATTATGCACATTGCAATACTTCTTCTCTGAATCATACCTTTCTCCTCCTTTTCTCTTTTTTGGTAAATAAATTCACTCATTTAGTATAACACACATATATACCATTTGAAACATCTATTTACAAATTATGCCTATTATATTTTAGGGCCAAATTTATTGCATTTTATAAACGCATATAAATTTGGCCCTGTTTTATTACTTTTTATCTCTCTTTTCTAAAAAATTTAAACTATTTTTCATTTATTATTATACAAAACATTGCATTTTATTCATATTTCAATAATAATATTCTATTACTTATTTTTCTCTGCCTTAATTACTTTTTGAAATTCTATCATATCTTTTGCAATTTCACCGCTTAAAGCAAGAAGACATATTAAGTTCGGAATAGCCATAAGCGCATTGGCTATATCTGAGAAATCCCATACAATCTGTAATGTTGTTGTAGCTCCTATGTATGCAATTAAAGAAAATAATATTCTGTAAATCATGTTGTATTTGTGTGTTCCCAAAATATATTCAAATGCTTTTTCTCCATGATACTCCCATCCAAGTATTGTTGAAAATGCAAATAATGCAATTCCTATTGTAACAAGGTAAGCTCCCCATTTACCTAAAGCCGTACTAAATGCTGCAATTGTCAAGGCAGCTCCAGATACTAATTCTCCTGATGCATCTGTTGTTCCAAGTACACCTGAGCTTGCAATACATAATCCTGTAATAGTACATACAACTATTGTATCGTAAAACGTTCCTGTCATATTTATGTATCCCTGTCTTACATGGTTATCTGTTGTAGCTGCTGCTGCAGTTATGGCAGCTGAGCCCATACCTGCTTCATTTGAAAAAACACCTCTTGCTACACCAAATCTCATTGCGTTCATCATTGAAGCTGTAATTGTTCCTGCTACTCCTCCTGCAAGTGGCTGTATCCCTATTGCAGATTGAAAAACTGCTGTCAATCCTGCGGGAACATTTTCTATATTAATTATAATTACCACTAAACCTGCTATTACATAAAATATTGCCATTGCAGGTACTACAACCTGTGATACTTTTGATATTGATTTGATTCCACCTACAATTATAATTAAAGCTAAAATTGTAAGAATTACCCCAACAACATTTGTCGGGATGTTCCATGTAGATTTTAATGACTCTGATATCGAGTTTGCCTGTGTAAGATTTCCTATTCCAAATGATGCTATTACAGCGAATAAGGCAAACACCCAGCCAAGTACTGCTCCAATCTTTTTATTTTTAAATGCCTTTTTCATTGTATACATAGGACCACCTGACATTTCCCCATTAGCATTTACTTCTCTATACTTAATTGCAAGCATACATTCACTAAATTTTGATGTAATTCCAAATGCTGCCGACAACCACATCCATACTAATGCTCCGGGTCCACCTGATACCATGGCTGTAGCAACACCTACGATGTTTCCGGTACCAATTGTTGCTGCAAGCGCTGTTGTCAGAGCTGAAAATGGTGAAATATCTCCACTTCCTCTACTTTTTGTTCTTGCTTCTTTACTAAGTGTCGACTTAAGGGCATAACCTAAATTTCTCCATCCTAATCCTCTTGTTCTGATAGTTAAAATTACTCCGGTTCCAACTAATAAGCATAACATAATTGGTCCCCATACAATTCCGTCAATTGTTGACAAAACATCTCCCAGTGTCTTTGCAAATCCTTTCATAAGCATATTCCCTTCCTTTTTCATTTTTTACCATAAACACAAAAAGCGGCAACCCGACTCCGGGTTACCGCCTTTGGAACTTACTAATATACTAATTTGTCATCCGTTTATTGTCAAGTTTATTTTACTCTCATCTCGTTTATTACTTTTATATATTTTGCAAAGCATGCTATTCCAAATATAACCGTAAATATTCCATAGACAAAAATACTTACTACCCAATCATGATTTGCAAAGAAATAAAATGCCCCTAAACTTACTACGATATAAAAATATCTTGGCATCCAATCCTTAACTTTCAATTTAAAATGCTTTATAAATTTTCTATCTGTAATTAAATACCATACTATAAATGACGCAAGACTTGCTAACGCAATGTACCATGAATCATTAAACACAATCAATGCTATTACATCAAACGCAAAGCCTATGGTAATTGCCATAATGTTGTTAGCAGTGTATTCCTTTATCATCTTAAGTACTTTAAAATAATTTCCACATACCAACATTATTAAAATTCTGAATACTATAGTTCCAAACAAAATTGCGACTATAGGAATGCTATCATTATATTTAGGTATCCATAATTGTATGATAAATTTTGCTGCAAAAAATGCCGCCATTGCTGCTGCTGAAACAACAGATACCACATCACTAAGCATCGTATAATATAATCCATATTTATTTTCATCCGCTCTAACAAGATATGGATATACAAGATTTGTAACAACCGTTACCATTGTAAATACAAGACTTACTATTGAAACCGCAAACTGATACATTGAAAATGTATATTTAGGCATAAACTGTTGTACAAATATACTGTCTATTCCTAAAATAATAATTCCAACAAACTCACTAAGCATCAGGAAAAAACCTGTTTTTATTAATCCACCAACTTCGGATAACTGAACTTTTCCTGATTTTGCAAGTATAATTTCTTTATTTTGATATATAGACAAACTCATACATACAAAATTCATTATTGTTGTGAATATTAAAATACTTAAATATGTGTACAGATGAAATGCTATAATACATCCTACTGCTACAACATTTAAAACATTCTGAGTTATTGTAAGATAACTGTCTATAACAAATCTCTTTGTAAATTGATTTATAGATGAAAAGAACCATTTAATATTAATCAACGGAATATTAACTATTACAAAAAGATATGCAATTCTTTGATCTATATCATTTCCACCACTTGCAAATATAACAAATGCTAACAACGCCAATGCAGAAATTATATGAATTACTATCAGGCTTTTAAAAAATGCTTTAAACTTACTGTATGGAATATCTTCATAATCATATTTTCCATACTTAATATATATTCCGTTTACAAGTCCAAAATGAAAGAACCCCGCATACGCTATATATAAATTATAAATCTGATAATTTGCATAACTATCAACACTAATATTCTTTGGCAAAATAAATCCCATGAACAGCCCGACTAAAATAGTCAGACCGTTACTTAAGCATACCATTATTATATTTTTTGTAGCTGAACTTACTTTATTATTCATTACTAATTATTCCTTTTACCATTCTACGGACATAAGTCAATAAAATTATTTTTTGTATTTATACGAGTATAAGTCAATAAAATCATTTCTTGTATAATTCAACAAATACTTTTTTCATATCATTATAACAGACAGATTTCAAAAGGCAACATACCCATCCTTGTTTCATACTTTATTAACATTATTGTAGTTGTTTCAACAAAGTTATTATTCTTTCTTTTGTTTTTTTCCCTTTAATGTTAACAACTACACAAACAATTACTAATATTGCAGTAGCTATGGCACACATAATAATATTGTCCAATTGTTTCTGATATATTGACCATGATAATCTTGCAATTATTAATATCGCTGCTACCGCTACTAATGTTGTCAAATAAAATCCGTTTGTAAATCTTCCTTTAATTGATGTTTTATTTTCTTTAGCTTCAATTGTTCCTTTAAAAACTGCCGGTATAGCATCTTCTAACTTTCCTTCTGAATTATCAAATGTTTCAATCATTATTTTATTATCTTCAACACTGCACTTTAATGCATTTTTTTCGCATTTTCCTTTTAAAACTTTTATGAAACTGCTTTTTTCTCGATTAAATTCAAATTCCATCTTATTCCTATTCTTTCCCTCAGAAAAATCGGCTGTCAAAAACAGAAATTATATTCTCTATTTTTGGCAGCCTTTATATGTCAATATTAATCTATCTTAATTTACACCATTTTGTGTAATTTTACAACAGCATTTTTCATACTGTTATCTGCTACATTTGAATAACAAATCATCCCATCTTCTGTCAACTTCCTTCTGGAATTCTTCAATCAGGTGTTCATTTTCAGGTTTAAACAAATGTTTAAATCTTCCCTGTGTTCTTAAAAATTCTTCAATTGGAAGTCTCTTCTTTGGTTCATAATTCAAAATCCATTTGCCATCAATCACTTCAAATAATGGCCAGTAATTAGTTTCTACACCTAACTTACATATTTCCATTATTTCGTCAGCTTTATATTTCCATCCTGTAGGACATGGTGACATAACATTTAAAAATGCTGGTCCATCTGTATAGATAGCTTTTTCAGCCTTAACATGCATATCTTTAAATCCCTGAAGTAAAGTTGTCTGTGCAACGTATGGAATGTCATGTGCTGCAAGTATTGCTGCTAAATCTTTTCTATACTGTGCTTTACCTTTACATTTTGGTCCAACAGGTGTTGTTGTTGTATCCGCATACATTGGAGTTGCTGATGAACGCTGTGTACCGGTATTCATATATGCTCCATTATCGTAGCATACATACGTCATATTTGTTCCTCTTTCCATTGCTCCTGAAAGAGACTGGATACCGATATCATATGTACCACCATCACCACCAAATGTAATGAATTTATAATCTTCTTTTAATTTACCTTTTTTCTTTAAAGCCTTATATGCACCTTCAACACCACTCATTGTCGAACTTGCGTTTTCAAATGCACTATGTATATAACTGTCTTCCCATGCTACATATGGATACATAAATGACGATACATTTAAACATCCTGTTGCACATGAAATAACTGCCTTATCACCTTCATGAAGTCCTCTAAGAACGTTTCTTGCTGTTATAGTAGCTCCACAACCTGCACACATTCTATGACCGGGAGCAAATCTTTCAGGCTTATTCATTGTTTCTTTAAAATTGTAACCCATTTATTTTGCCTCCTTATCTCTTAATCCCATGTATCTGTAAACGTCACCTGTTTCTCCTGTTACTGCGATGTCTTTTAATGTATCATATACATTAATCATGTCATCAACTGTAACATCACGTCCACCAATACCATACATGATATCAATTGTAAGAGCTGTACATCTTGCTGTGTACATTGCCTGCATTGTCTCTGCTCCTAATGGGCCTCCATTTGTTGAAAAGCTTTCAGATCTGTCCATTATTGCTACAGCCTTACATTTTTTAAGTGAAGCTGCAATTTCTTCTCCAGGGAAAGGTCTGAATGATCTTACTTTTATAAGACCTACCTTTTCACCATTTTCTCTCATATGGTCGATTGCTTCCTTTGTTGTTCCTGCAGCTGAACCTATAATAACAACTGCATATTCAGCATCTTCCATTCTATATTCTTCAATAAGACCGTATTTACGTCCTGATATTTTTTCAAATTCTTCTGCAATATCTTTAATTACCTGCTTTGCATTTTCCATTGCATGAGCCTGTGCTTTTCTTGATTCCATATAGTAATCAGTGATGGCATATGGTCCTACTGCATATGTTTCATTTGGATTGAGCAAATAATCTTCCGGCTCATATTCTCCAACGAAATTCTTTACTACATCATCATCAAGTAATTCCATATTCATTACGGCATGACTTGTAATAAATCCATCCTGGCAAATCATAATTGGTAACATAACATCCTTATGTTCTGCAATTCTGTAAGCCATAACCATATTGTCATATGCTTCCTGATTTGTTTCAGCATATAACTGAATCCAACCTGAATCTCTTGCTCCCATTGTATCTGAATGATCACAGTTAATGTTAAGAGGGCCTGTAAGAGCTCTACAAACTGCTGCTAATACGACAGGTACTCTATGAGATGCTGCAACACCTAATACTTCCCACATAAATGCGAGTCCTGCAGATGATGTTGCTGTCAATGCTCTCGCTCCTGCTGCTGATGCACCAATTGCTGCTGACATTGAACTATGTTCACTTTCAACTGTAATAAATTCTGTATCAACTAATCCATTTGATACATAATTTGCAAAATACTGTGGAATTTCAGTTGATGGTGTGATCGGAAACATTGGAAATACATCCGGATTAATCTGTCTTAAAGCATTTGCAACTGCTTCATTTCCTGACATCTGTACTTTCTTAGGCATTCTTCTTCACCTCCATCTTTATTGCTCCAAATGGACATGCTTTAACACAAATTCCACATCCTTTACAATGATCATAATCTATTGCACATCTCTTGTAATCTTTTACCGGAATTGCGCTATCCGGGCAACAAGGTACGCATAATAAACACTGTTTGCATTTTTCTTCATCTATAACAGGTGCTACATTTGTCCAGTCACCTGTTACAAACTGCTTTGTTGTTCCGCAACCTACAACTGTGTTACCTCTTGTAACATCCTGCCATGCTACATCAGTTCCTAACTTTGTTATATCTGTCTTTGCCATTTATTTAACCTCCCTTAAAGCTACCTTAAGAGCTTGCATATTTCCTTCAATTACTTCAGGTTTTCTTGCAAATTTATGCTTGAATGAACCTTCCATCTCATTCAAGAATGTTTCATCATCGATTACTCCTGTAACCTTTACTATAGCTGCAAGCATTGGTGTATTAGGGAAATTTTTACCAAGAGTTTCCATTGAAATCTTTCTGGCATCAACTGTGTAAACTTTTCCTTTATATCCTTTTAACAGTGGTAATATTTCTTCCTTACTTTTTGCAGTATTAATTAGAATTGCTCCATCTTCTTTAAGACCTGCTGTAACATCGACAATCTCTAATAAAGTTTCATCAACTACAACTACAAATTCCGGATCATAAATATTCGAATGAACTCGAATTTCTGAATCACTTATTCTGTCGTAAGCAGTAATTGGCGCACCCATTCTTTCAGGACCATATTCAGGGAAACCCTGAGCATATTTACCTGTTTTAAACGCCACTTCTGCTAAAAGCAAAGCTGCTGTTTTGGCACCTTGTCCTCCACGTCCGTGCCATCTGATTTCAAGCGTATCTTTCATCTTTTTTCTTTCCTTTTCATAAATTGTTCTTTATGCATTTATGTGTTATCTGGATTGAATTAATAAATTCGAAAGCACTTTAACTAACTGCATATAAAGAGTATTATAAGCAAATTACACATTATTTTCAATAGTTAACGCTTTAATATGTTAAACTGTTAATTAATTTAATAGTTGGCAATGCCAAACCTGAACCGTATGAAGTAAGAATCTGTCTTTGTCCCACATATGTTACAGCTCCCCCTGAATAATTTACTACATGAGAAATTCCAGGATTTCCTGTAAGCATTACAGAACAAATCTTCTAAAATAGGATCTGATAAACCTGATTCCTGATTATTTACATAAGATGTTACTTTGTAATAATAATCTGTTGCTGTATTGTCGGTATATTTAGTTCTCTTTTTTATCAAAAAATAGCATTAATGTTAATTGCTTAAAATCTTTCATATAGTAATTCAGTAAAAATAATATTTTTAATTGCTTAGAATTTTGTACATAATCAGCACACAAAAAATGCCCTACAGATTGTTTCAAACTAAAAGTTCTTTCAATCTATAAGGCACCATTTTTATATATTATATTATTTTTTTCTCACATCACATGTACATTTAATCTTTACTTTTTAAATTTATCTTTTTCTTTATTTTTATCATAAATCAATCTTGCACAATATACAAAAGGTGTATCAGCAAGGCTTGTTACAATAAATATCACATAACTGGAAATTACAATTTTTATTATTGTTGATGTTGAATGTATTCCCCAAAATGCACCAAGTGAAAATAATAGATTATTTAAGAACTGTGATACAAGTGTTGAACCATTGTTTCTAATCCATAAATATTTTCTTTCATTACCAAACTTCTTTTTAGTAAATTCCCACCATTTATGATATGCCCACACATCAAATTGCTGTACTATGGCATATACAATCATACTTGTAAGCATTAATCTTGGTGTATTTGAAAAAATTGTCTTCATTGCAGGCATCGCAAAATCGCTTTCTGCAGGGATATACTGAAGCCACCACTGCGACAAAATTATAAAAGCAATTGATGTAGATATACCCAAATATACCGCAAGTTTAGCATCTTTTTTTCCATATATTTCACTTATTATATCCGTTATTAAAAATGTAGAAGCAAATAACACATTTCCTAATGTCATTTCCATTCCAAATGCATTAATAACTATTAAAACTTCGATATTAGCGCCTATTGTTGCAATTATTGTAAATGTATATAATCCCTGTTTTCCAAAAATTCTATACAATACAAGCGTCATTCCATAAATTACAATTATTGAACCTATTAATAAAATTTCATTTAACATTTATTCTCTCCAACTCCAAAATCTGTATTTTCTAATAGAATATCCACTTTATCATTATCTTTAAATCGTGGATATACTTTTGTTCTAAATTGCTCAATAACCATTTTATCAGGCTTTATCGGCATTTTATTTTCTGTCATAATATTTACATATACACGTTTAAAATGCTTTAAGCCCATTTCTATATCCCAAATCATAGATTCGGCTGTTTGTCCTTCTATTCCTTGAAGCAAATTAATTTCATCAAAATATTCAGCTATTATTTTCGGATTTTTTTCATCTATTCCTTTAACAAGATAATTTTCTCTAAAGTCATAATCAAAAGTTTCTAATCCGAGTCTAATTACAGGTTCTACTCCCAAATCCATAAATTCCTTTTTAAATTCTTTAACTTCATCTTTATGAATCCAATGACATTCAAAATGAATTTTTTTTATTTTTTTATTTACGCAAATATCCTTAATCATTTTAATTGTATTTCCATCTAGATCTACAAAACTTCCTGAATTTATTACTTCAAGTTCACCAAACATTCCTGTCACTTTTTCAAGTTCAGCTTTATTTATTTTATAATTAAATTCTTTGTCAGGGCTTGAGTCTAAATGATAATCACAAAATCTGCATTTACGCCATTTACACCCATTTCCAACAAGCATTACTATTTCTCTTGGACATTTACCTTTAATAATTGAATATCTTACAGGATTAAAACCTTCTACCATAATTAATTGCTCCTTTATCAAACAGCACTTTATAATATACTTATTTAAACTATAATCACCACTCGTACAGCAGATGTTTTATAGTTCGTAACGAAAAAAAGAGCACACTAAGGCGCTCTTTTTTTCATAAATTAAATCCTTAGTTTTGTTTATAGACAGGATGGTTACGAACTGTCTTTTATATTATCAAATGCAAGTATATTGCTTTTGATTTTTTTATTCTTCTGTATCTTCGCTAACCGCAACAACGTCTTCTGATGTAATTTCTTCATCTTCTGAGAATGATAAAACATCATCATCGTTTATTGCATTTGCAATATTGTCATCAGTATCTAATTTTACAGAACGGTATCTCTTCATACCTGTACCTGCAGGGATTAATTTACCAATGATTACGTTTTCCTTAAGACCTACAAGTGGATCAACCTTACCATTAATAGCTGCTTCTGTAAGAACTCTTGTTGTTTCCTGGAATGAAGCTGCTGATAAGAATGAATTTGTAGCAAGGCTGGCCTTTGTGATACCAAGCATTACCTGAGTACCTGTTGGAACTTCTTTTCCTTCTTCCTGCAAACGTTCTACTGTTTCATTGAAATCAAGAACGTCAACTGATGTACCTGGAAGGAATTCTGAATCTCCTGCTGTGTCAACCTTAATCTTCTTAAGCATCTGACGTACAATTACTTCAACGTGCTTATCATTAATTTCTACACCCTGTAAGCGGTAAACTCTCTGTACTTCACGAATCATATAATCCTGAACTGCACGAAGTCCCTTAATCTTTAAGAGATCGTGTGGGTTTATACTACCTTCTGTAAGTTCGTCACCTGCTTCAAGGATTGCACCGTCAAGAATCTTAATTCTTGAACCGTAAGGAATCAAATATGTCTTTGATTCGCCTGTTTCATCATTAGTAATAACAATTTCACGTTTCTTTTTATTTTCTTTAATTTCAGCTCTTCCACCAAATTCAGCAATAATAGCAAGACCCTTTGGCTTTCTAGCTTCAAATAATTCTTCTACTCTAGGAAGACCCTGTGTAATATCATCTCCAGCGATACCACCTGAGTGGAATGTTCTCATTGTAAGCTGTGTACCAGGTTCACCGATTGACTGAGCAGCAATAATACCAACTGCTTCACCAACCTGTACTGACTGACCTGTAGCCATGTTAGCACCGTAACACTTAGAACATACACCTACATGTGATTTACATGTAAGAATTGTACGAATCTTAACCTTGTCTACACCTGTAGCTACAACCTTTGCTGCACGCTTTGGTGTAATCATGTGGTTTGCTTTTACAATGATATTTCCTTCTGTATCATAAATTGTTTCTGCAGAATATCTTCCTGTAATTCTTTCTTCAAGACTTTCAATTACTTCACCGCCGTCTGTGAAAGCTTCGATTTCCATAAATGGAATTGCCTTTCCTTCACAACAGTCAACATCACGAATAATTAAATCCTGTGATACATCAACAAGACGTCTTGTTAAGTATCCTGAATCGGCTGTTCTTAACGCTGTATCTGCCATACCTTTTCTAGCACCATGAGCTGAAATGAAGTATTCCAAAACGTCAAGACCTTCACGGAAGTTTGACTTAATAGGCAACTCGATAGTTCTACCTGATGTATCGGCCATCAAACCACGCATACCGGCAAGCTGTTTAATCTGCTTATCAGAACCACGGGCACCAGAGTCAGCCATCATAAAGATGTTATTATATTTATCAAGTCCTGTAAGAAGGGCTTTTGTAATTTCATCATCGGCTTTCTGCCATGTTGTAATTACTTCTTTGTATCTTTCTTCATCTGTTAAGAAACCACGACGATAGTTCTTTGTAATCTTTTCTACAGTTTCTTCAGCATCATCTAAAATCTGCTGTTTAGCTGCAGGTACTGTCATATCAGAAATTGAAACTGTCATGGCAGCTCTTGTTGAGAACTTATACCCCATAGCCTTGATATCATCTAAAACTTCAGCAGTCTTTGTTGCGCCATGGTTATTGATTACTTTTTCAAGAATCTGTTTCAACTGTTTCTTTCCTACGTGGAATCCAACTTCTAATTTAAGGAAGTCTTCATCTGTTTCTCTCTTAACAAATCCCAAATCCTGTGGAAGGATTTCATTAAATATTAAACGTCCAAGAGTCGCATCAACAACACCTGTAATTTCCTTACCTTCATTGTTGTATACAGTTCTCTTTACACGAATCTTCTGGTGAAGAGTAATTTCTCCATTTTCATATGCGAGAATTGCCTGATTTTCATTGCTAAAGCTACGTCCTAAAACGTCAATAGTTTTACAAATTACAACTCTGTCATCTGCATGGAATTTAATCATTGAATCAACATCAATTTTTCCATCATTTAATTCTTTTCTGATACTGTCTTCATCTTCGTAAACTTTTGCCTTTTCTAATGTCTTAACAAGTTTCTCATCATCTGAATAATCAACATATTTATCCATTGTCAAATAATAAATACCAAGTACCATATCCTGTGAAGGAACTGCTACAGGTGCACCATCTGATGGTTTTAATAAGTTGTTTGGTGACAATAATAAGAATCTACATTCTGCCTGTGCTTCTACTGACAATGGAAGATGCACGGCCATCTGGTCACCATCGAAGTCGGCATTATAAGCTGTACATACAAGTGGATGAAGCTTAATAGCTCTACCTTCAACTAAAACAGGTTCAAATGCCTGAATACCAAGTCTGTGAAGTGTAGGGGCACGGTTAAGCATAACTGGATGTTCTTTAATTACATCCTCTAATACATCCCATACTTCTGTCTGTAATCTTTCTACCATCTTCTTAGCACTCTTAATATTGTGTGCTGTTCCATTTGCCACTAATTCTTTCATAACAAATGGTTTGAACAATTCAATAGCCATCTCTTTTGGAAGACCGCACTGATAAATCTTAAGTTCCGGTCCTACAACGATAACTGAACGTCCTGAATAGTCAACACGCTTACCAAGTAAGTTCTGACGGAAACGTCCCTGCTTACCTTTAAGCATGTCTGATAATGACTTAAGAGCTCTGTTTCCAGGACCAGTTACAGGTCTTCCTCTTCTACCATTATCGATTAACGCGTCTACAGCTTCCTGAAGCATTCTCTTTTCGTTTCTAACAATGATTTCCGGAGCGCCTAATTCAAGAAGTCTCTTAAGACGGTTATTTCTATTTATGATTCTTCTGTATAAATCATTTAAATCTGATGTAGCAAATCTACCACCATCTAACTGTACCATAGGTCTTAAGTCAGGTGGAATTACAGGTACTACATCAAGAATCATCCATTCAGGTTTGTTTCCTGAACTTCTGAAAGCTTCCATAACTTCAAGTCTTTTAACAATCTTAGTCTTTTTCTGACCTGTTGCTTCAAATAACTCTGCTTTAAGTTCTTCAGCTTCTTTATCCAAATCTATAGCTGCAAGTAATTCTTTAATAGCTTCAGCACCCATGCCTACTCTGAATTTTCCTGCATATTCTTCATAAGCTTCTCTGAATTCTTTTTCAGATAAAACCTGCTTGTACTCAAGATTTGTATCCATTGGATCAAGTACAATGTACGATGCGAAGTACAATACTTTTTCCAATACCTTTGGTGATATATCAAGGATTAATCCCATTCTTGATGGGATACCCTTGAAGTACCAAATGTGTGATACAGGAGCTGCAAGTTCAACTCTACCCATACGCTCTCTACGAACGCTGGCTTTAGTTACTTCAACACCACATCTGTCACAAATGACACCTTTATATCTGATTTTCTTATATTTTCCACAATGACATTCCCAGTCTTTGCTAGGTCCAAAGATTTTTTCACAAAACAATCCGTCCTTCTCAGGCTTTAAAGTTCTGTAGTTAATTGTCTCTGGTTTTGTCACTTCACCCTTTGACCATTCTCTGATCTTTTCCGGTGATGCAAGACCGATTTTAATCTTGTCAAATGCCACCTGTTCACTAATGTTGTTATCTGTCATGATCAAATCTCCCTTCTACTACTCGTTGTCGTCACTAGAAACATCTTCTGATGCGCCAACTGCCTGAAGTTCTTCGTTAACGAATTCCTGTGTTGTATAACCAGCTTTTTCAAAATCATTGGCATTTTCTTTATTTGAATTAAAGTTTCTATCGTTGTTAATAATTGCATTTATGTTTGTTTCACCATAATCAATGCTTTCCTTTAATTCTACTTCTTCGTCATTTTCATCTAATACCTTAACATCTAAGGCAAGTGACTGAAGTTCCTTCAAAAGAACCTTAAATGACTCTGGAATTCCAGGCTGTGGAATATTCTCACCTTTAATAATTGCTTCATATGTCTTAACACGTCCAACAACATCATCAGACTTAACCGTTAAGATTTCCTGAAGAGTATATGATGCGCCATAAGCTTCAAGCGCCCAAACTTCCATTTCACCAAATCTCTGTCCACCGAACTGAGCTTTACCACCAAGTGGCTGCTGAGTAACAAGTGAGTAAGGACCTGTTGAACGTGCATGAATCTTATCATCAACCAAGTGATGGAGTTTAAGGTAATGCATGAATCCGATTGTAACCGGGCTATCAAAATATTCACCTGTTCTACCATCTCTTAATCTTACCTTACCATTTCTTGAAATTGGTACACCCTTCCACTCTTCTCTGTGGTCAAGATGTTCCTCAAGGTAAGACATTACATCTTCACGTAATGTATCATTATATTTTTCTTTGAAATCTCCCCATTCCATATTAGCATAATCATTAGCTAATTCGAGAGTATCCATAATATCATTTTCATCCGCGCCATCAAATACCGGAGTAGCAATGTTAAATCCTAATACCTTAGCAGCTAAACTAAAGTGGATTTCAAGCACCTGTCCAATATTCATACGAGAAGGTACACCCAATGGGTTAAGTACGATATCAAGTGGTCTTCCGTTTGGAAGGAATGGCATATCTTCAACTGGTAATACTCGTGAAACTACACCCTTATTACCATGACGTCCGGCCATCTTATCACCAACTGAAATCTTTCTCTTCTGTGCGATGTAAATACGAACTGATTCGTTTACACCAGGAGCTAATTCATCTCCATTTTCTCTCTTAAATACTTTAGCATCTACAACGATACCTGAAGTACCATGTGGCACTTTAAGTGATGTGTCTCTTACTTCTCTTGCCTTTTCACCAAAGATAGCTCTTAAAAGTCTTTCTTCAGGTGTAAGTTCTGTTTCACCCTTTGGTGTAACCTTTCCAACAAGAATATCTCCGGCACGAACTTCAGCACCAATTCTGATGATACCTCTTTCATCCAAGTCTTTACGTGCTTCATCACCTACACCCGGAACATCATTTGTGATTTCTTCAGGTCCAAGTTTTGTATCTCTTGCATCTGTTTCGTATTCTTCTATATGAATTGATGTATAAACATCATCCTGTACTAATCTTTCGCTAAGTAAAACAGCATCTTCGTAGTTATAACCTTCCCATGTCATGAAACCAATTAATGGGTTCTTTCCAAGTGCGATTTCACCATTAGATGTTGATGCACCATCGGCAATAACTTCTCCCGCTTCCACATGATCACCCTTAAATACGATTGTTCTGTGGTTATAGCAGTTACCCTGGTTACTTCTCTGGAATTTCAAAAGATGATATGTTTCCTTTTCTCCATTATCATCATACTTAATAGTAATTTCCTTTGAAGTAGCTCTTTCAACTACACCGGCACGTTTAGCGACAACACATACACCTGAGTCAACAGCTGCTTTTGCTTCCATACCTGTACCGATTACAGGAGCTTCTGTTGTCATAAGTGGAACAGCCTGACGCTGCATGTTAGATCCCATCAACGCACGGTTAGCATCATCGTTCTGCAAGAACGGAATCATTGATGTAGCAACAGAGAATACCATTCTAGGAGAAACGTCCATAAGATCAATTCTCTTCTTAGGGAACTGAGATGTTTCTTCTCTGTAACGACCTGATACGTTGTTATGGATAAAGTATCCATTTTCATCAAGTGGTTCATTAGCCTGTGCTACTGTATAATTATCCTCTTCATCAGCTGTAAGATATACAACTTCATCTGTTACTCTTGGGTTTGATGGATCTGACTTATCAACTCTTCTATAAGGAGCTTCTACAAATCCATATTCATTAATTCTTGCATAAGTTGCAAATGAGTTAATCAAACCGATGTTAGGACCTTCAGGTGTTTCAATAGGACACATTCTACCATAATGAGTATAATGTACGTCTCGAACTTCGAATCCGGCACGGTCTCTTGAAAGACCACCAGGTCCTAACGCTGAAAGACGTCTCTTATGTGTCAACTCACCCAGTGGGTTATTCTGATCCATAAACTGTGATAACTGAGAACTTCCGAAGAATTCCTTCACAGCTGCTGTTACTGGTTTTATATTAATTAAAGTCTGAGGTGAAATTCCTTCAAGATCCTGTGTTGTCATTCTTTCACGAACAACTCTTTCCATTCTTGAAAGACCTATTCTGTACTGGTTCTGAAGCAATTCGCCTACGGCTCTGATACGTCTGTTTCCTAAATGGTCAATATCATCAGCTGTACCAATACCGCATTCGATATTCATGCAGTAATTGATAGATGCTAAAATATCTTCCTTTGTAATATGCTTAGGAATCAATTCATGTATTCTTCTTGAAATTGCATCCTTAAGATCTTCTTCTGTATCATTTTCCTGAAGTATTTCTTCAAGAACCGGATAAAATACTGCTTCATTAACGCCTAAATCAGTGCAATCAAAATCAACGTAGCTATTAATATCTACCATCATATTAGAAAGAACTTTTTCATTTCTAATTTCAGTCTGAATCCAAACTGCTGGTACTGCTGCGTTCTGAATCTTAATTGCCATTTCTTCTGTTACTCGGTCACCTGCGCTTGCAAGTACTTCACCTGTTGTAGCATCTACTACATCTTCAGCGAGTACATGACCTTTGATTCTGTTCTTTAATGCAAGCTTCTTGTTGAATTTATAACGTCCAACTTTAGCCAAATCATATCTTCTTGAATCAAAGAACATACCTGTAATTAATGATTCTGCGCTATCTACACTTAAAGGTTCACCTGGGCGAATCTTCTTATAGAGTTCTAAAAGACCATCCTGATATCCTTCTGATGGATCTTTTTCAAAACTTGCGAGAAGTTTAGGTTCTTCGCCAAACAAGTCAATAATTTCTGCATTTGTACCTATTCCTAAAGCTCTAATAAGAACTGTTACAGGCACTTTTCTTGTTCTGTCCACACGAACGCTAAATATATCATTTGAATCTGTTTCGTATTCTAACCATGCACCTCTGTTAGGAATTACAGTTGATGTAAAGATTTCTTTACCAACTTTATCATGACTTACACCATAATAAATTCCAGGAGAACGTACTAACTGACTGACAATTACACGTTCTGCACCGTTAATTACGAATGTACCGGTTTCTGTCATTAAAGGCAAATCACCCATAAATATATCATGTTCAGTAAATTCACCTGTTTCCTTGTTATGAAGTCTAACCTTTACTTTTAAAGGAGCTGCATATGTTGCATCTCTTTCTTTACATTCCTCAATCGTATACTTCTTATCTTCAACACATAACTTGAAGTCAACGAACTCAAGGCTTAAGTTCTGGCTGTAGTCTTCAATAGGAGAGATATCATCTAACGCTTCTTTTAGTCCATCACTAAGGAACCATTCATAAGAATTTCTCTGTACCTCAATAAGATTTGGCATATCCAAAACTTCTTTTTGTCTAGAATAACTCATACGAAGGCTTCTACCTGATTTCACAGGACGGATTCTCTTTTTCTCCATCGACATTTCACCCCTTGTCTATAATTTGTCTTTTTGTTCATTCAATAGGGCGCAAATTACCCCTATTTTCACAATAAAGCACTCTACACTTTAGCATAAACTCATCTATATGTCAACGACTTTTTTGATGTTTTTACCATTTTTTAATTTTATTGCAGAATTACACACGATATATATAAGAGATTACCCCAATGCTAGACAAAGAGCCGTTCCTCTAATTGATTTCCTTCGTAAATCAATTAGCACACGGCATTCGCTGTTTTTTCTAAAAGCTCGTTCCTCTAATTGATTTTCTTCGCAAATCAATTAGCACACGGCATTCGCTGTTTTTTTTAAAGCTCGTTCCTCTAATTGATTTCCTTCGTAAATCAATTAGCACACGGCATTCGCTGTTTTTTCTAAAAGCTCGTTCCTCTAATTGATTTTCTTCGTAAATCAATTAGCACGCGGCATTCGCAGAATGCCGCGTAACACAAAAAGAGATAGGTTCTTATTTATGCAAGCATAATAGAACCTATCTCTTTTTGTGTTACGTCGCTTTGCTCAAAGCTTCGCGATAATTATTTAATTGTAGCAACTGCTCCAACTTCTTCAAGAGCTGCCTTAAGAGCTTCAGCTTCTTCCTTAGAAACTCCTTCTTTAACTACCTTAGGTGCTCCATCAACTACTTCTTTAGCTTCCTTAAGTCCTAATCCTGTTGCATCCTTAACAGCCTTGATAACTTTAACCTTGTTAGCTCCAACTTCTGTTAATTCAACATCAAATTCTGTCTTTTCTTCAGCTGCTGCTCCAGCATCTCCTGCTGCTGCAACTACAACACCTGCTGCTGCAGATACGCCAAATTCTTCTTCACATGCTTTTACTAAATCGTTTAATTCTAAAACTGATAAACCTTTAATTACTTCAATGATTTCTGCTGTTGTCATTGTTTAATCCTCCATATAATAAATTAATTAATTCTTTGAACTTTCGTTCAGTCAATAAAAACCTGATAATTCAGATTTATGCAACTTCTTCGTTCTTTTCAGCAATCTGCTTAATAACACGAGCGAAGTTTGTAATTGGTGACTGCATAGATCCAAGTAACTTTGAAATAAGTACTTCTCTTGATGGGATGTTTGCAATCTGAGCAATTCCTGCTGCATCGTAGCATACACCTTCAACTACACCTGCTTTGATTTCAAGAGCTTCAGCGTCTTTAGCGAATTTAGCTAATTCTCTAGCTGCTGCTGTAGCATCTTCTTTACAAATAGCGATAGCTGTTGGTCCTTCTAAGTATTCAGCAAGACCTTCGAATTCTGTTCCCTTAATAGCGAAATTAATCATTGTGTTCTTGTATACTTTGTATACAACACCAGCTTCTCTTAACTGTTTACGAAGCTTTGTGTCCTGTTCAACAGTAAGACCACGGTAATCAACTACAACTGCTGTTGCAGCACCGTTAAGTAATTCAGCAATTTCGTCTACTATAGGTTTCTTTACTTCTACTTTTGCCATGAATGTTTTGCCTCCTTATTAAAATTAGGTTCAACCAAACATTAAGCCGAATAGATTTTCAATATAAAAACCTCTCTGCCTAGACAGAGAGGTGTATAAGTCATTAAAAATTCTTATCCCTCGGTAGGCATCTTATGATTTACGACTAATGTCACCTACTGTCTTCGGCAATTGGTATTAACCACTTTGTGCATACTAGCACACAATTATTGAATTGTCAATAATTTTATTAATTAATAACAATCAGATTGTATTAATCTATATTTGTTAATTAATTGCTTAACTTAGCAACGTTTAACTTAACTCCAGGACCCATTGTAGATGTAAGAGTTACGCTCTTGAAGTACTGTCCCTTTAATGCGCTTGGTTTAGCTTTGTTTAAAGCATCAACTAATGCGTTGAAGTTATCTGTTAACTGTTCTTCTGTAAATGAAGCTTTTCCAACTGGAACGTGGATGATGTTTGTCTTGTCAAGTCTGTATTCAATTTTACCAGCCTTGATGTCGTTAACAGCCTTTGTTACGTCCATAGTTACTGTTCCAGCCTTAGGGTTTGGCATTAATCCCTTAGGTCCGAGTACACGTCCTAAACGACCAACAACACCCATCATGTCAGGAGTAGCAACAACTACGTCAAAGTCGAACCATCCTTCATTCTGAATCTTTGGAATTAATTCATCTCCGCCTACGAAATCTGCACCAGCTGCCAATGCTTCGTCTACCTTGTCTCCCTTAGCGAAAACTAAAACCTTAACAGTCTTACCTGTTCCGTGTGGTAATACAACAGCACCACGAACCTGCTGGTCAGCGTGACGTCCATCACATCCTGTTCTGATGTGACATTCTATTGTTTCATCAAATTTTGCAGTAGCTGATTTCTTAACTAATGCAATTGCTTCTTCTGTGTCATATTGAGCTGCTCTGTCAATTGACTTAGCTGCGTCTAAATACTTCTTTCCTCTTTTCATTTAAACCTCCTTGTGGTAATAACGGATAAACCTCCCACATTTCTCAATTCATTTTAAATTACAACATAAGTCGTTTAATAACTTTTTGTTGTTCGCGATATTATTTATCTACGAAAATTAGTCTTCAACTTTGATTCCCATACTTCTAGCTGTTCCGGCAATCATGCTCATTGCTGCTTCAATGCTAGCTGCATTTAAATCCGGCATCTTTGTTTCAGCGATTTTCTGGATATCTGCTTTAGAAATAGTAGCAACTGTTTCTTTAAGTGAGTTACCAGCTCCGCTCTGGATGTTACATGCTTTCTTTAATAAAACTGCTGCAGGTGGAGTCTTTGTCACAAAACTAAAACTCTTATCCTGGTATACTGTGATTACAACTGGAATAATCATTCCCGGCTGATCTGCAGTTCTTGCGTTGAATTCCTTTGTGAATTGAACGATGTTTACACCATGCTGACCAAGTGCTGGTCCAACTGGTGGTGCTGGTGTTGCTTTGCCAGCTTCGATTTGCAATTTAATGTATCCTTCTACTTTCTTTGCCATCTTTCGGCACCTCCTAAAATTTGTGGTATTATCGGGAATCCCTCCCACTGCTCTACAAATATGTAAAGCAATCTATTAAAACCAAATGGTTCTAATCCATCTTTTTAACTTCAGTAAAATCTAATTCTACCGGAGTTTCTCTACCAAACATGTCCACATTAATTGTGACTGTCTGTCTGTTTTCATCAATGCGCTTAATGACACCTGCTGTGCCTTCCCATACGCCCTTGATTACTGCAACTGTATCTCCCTCTGAGAATTCAAGAGTAACCGGACCCTTGTTAATTCCAAGTGAGAGCATTTCTGCATCAGTAAGTGGAACAGGTTTTGATCCTGGTCCTACAAATCCTGTAACTCCTCTCGTATTACGAACAACGTACCATGTATCATCATTCATAACCATATTAATGAGTACATATCCCGGAAACATCTTCTTCTGTGTAACTTTTTTTACACCATTCTTAATTTCAACTGCTTCCTGAATCGGAACTGATACTTCTAATATCTGATCCTGCAATTTTCTATTCTCAATTGTCTGTTCAATATTAGTCTTTACTTTGTTTTCATAACCTGAATAAGTATGAACTACGTACCAATTTGCTTCTGACATATAATCACCTCTTCATTATTTTATTCTTATCCTATAATATGATCCAACCCAAACTGAATGAGCTGATCAATTAAGCTAATAAGAACACCTAAAATAACTGTGATCACTGTTACAACAACAGTCTGTCTTATAACGGATGCTTTTGTTGGCCAGATTATTCTTTTGAATTCAGCCTTCAAGCCTGCAAACCATTTTTTTACAGAGCCCTTTGACTTGTTAGATGCTTCTCCCATCTTAATCCCTCCATTATATAAAACTGACTATTTTGTTTCTTTATGCATTGTGTGTCTCTGACAGAACTTGCAATACTTCTTTGTTTCTACTCTGTCCGGATGACTCTTCTTATCCTTTGTAGTATTGTAATTACGCTGTTTGCATTCTGTACATTCTAATGTAATTCTTGTTCTCATGGCTTAACCTCCACTTTATTTATAATCATTTTTTGTATCTTGTTTTAAGTCATTTTTTCTGCAAAAAAAAAAGACCTAGTCCTCGCTTGATTAATATAACATAATCTGTATATAGCGTCAAGATATTTTTTAAGGCTATTTTTAAGGTGGCTGTTTTTTAAGGTTACAACACTCCGGCACTTATGCATACAAAATATACTTCTTTAACGCCTGCCGCCTTAAGGACCCGTGTACACGCATCTATAGTACTACCTGTCGTATAAATATCATCCACCAATAATACCTTATTATATTCTTTTGCCTTTTCCTCATATATAGCAAATGCATTTTCAACGTTCTTCTTTCTTGCAATTCCTACAAATTCCTTTTGCGGCTTTGTATCCTCAACTCGCACAAGGCATTTTTTATCAATAGGTATTTTCGTATATCGGGAAATTTCTTTGGCATATACATACGCCTGATTATATCCTCTCTTTATTTCCTTCTTTTTAGAAACCGGTACTGCCATTATGCAGTCAATTCCCCATTGTTCAAATAATTTTCCATAACGCTTTGCAGTCTCCCATCCATAATACGCTCCATATTCTCTTGCATTTTTATATTTAAATCTATACATGGATTCTTTTATTCCACCTGCATATTGAAAAAGACACACGCCTTTTTCATATGCATGCTTATGCTCTCTGCAGTCTTTGCACAATGTGTCGTCTTCTTTAAGACTTTTTCCACATTTTGCACATTTAGGCTCTTTCATGTAAAACACTTTACCCTTGCATTTGTCACATACAAATTTGTCCTGTCCTTTGACCACTTCCCCACATACCGGACAGGTTCTAGGGAAAAATACATTTAAAATCTTCTCCTTCATTTCCTACGTAAATCTTTTTTAATTAATTCAAATAATCTTATATTATGTATTTATGTATTTAACTCAATAAATTTTCAATAATAAACCAGGTTTTATAAAATAAACTCTAGCAAAGCATTATAAAATTAATTAAAATTTATATTTATTTTCCTTTCTTAATATTTCTATTTTGTTTATTATTTGCATATTTACAACATTATTCCATTAACTCATACTGTTCTATTTGTCATTTTCTACAATTGCCGAATGTATAATCACCAAAAATCGACACAGCACTTATGCCGTTCTATTTGTCATTCTCTACAGGTTCTTTATCTGTTTCAAATGTCTGCAACTGCCATTGTAATCCTGAATACCTTTTATGCTGGTCTTCATTTTTAATCATACCTTGAAATGTATCTTCTCTTCCAACAATACATACACAACTTTTCGCTCTTGTTATTCCGGTGTACAATAGATTTCTCGTCATAAGTTGCTGATACCCTGTAACAAGAGGCATGATAACTGCCGGATATTCACTACCCTGAGATTTATGAATAGTTATTGCATATGCAAGTTCTAATTCTTCCGCTTCCCTAAATGTATATGTCACCATTTTATTTTCATCAAATTCGACTTCTAAAATCTGTGAATCGTTATTCATATTTTTTATAATTCCCAAATCTCCATTAAATACACCTTTTCCTGAATCGATACAGGCTCCATTAGGCAATCTAACTTCCCATTCAATTTGATAATTGTTTTTTATCTGCATTACCTTGTCGCCTTCTCTAAATATATATTTGCCAAATTCATGTTCTTTTTTATATTTGTCCGGCTTATTAATATATTTTTGCAATTCAACATTCATATTCTCAACACCAAGAATTCCACTCTTCATAGGTGTAAGAACCTGTATTTCCTGCGGTGTTGATTTTACATAGTCAGGAAGTTTTGTCATTATAAGACCTATTGTTGCATTCAAAGCCTCCTGAGGTGTATTTCTTCTTATATAAAGGAAATCTTTCGTGCTATTGTCTAGTTCAACTGCTTTTCCTTCATTTATTTTATGGGCATTTGTTACTATTCCGCTTTCACCCGCCTGTCTGAAAATCTTATTAAGCGTTACCACTTTAAATTTTCCGGAATCAATGATATCTTTTAATACATTTCCCGGTCCGACACTTGCAAGCTGGTTAATATCCCCTACAAGAACAAGTCTTGTTCCATGAGCTACAGCCTTAAGCAAAGAATGCATAAGGAAAATATCAACCATCGACATTTCATCTATTATAATTACATCTGCTTCTATTGGATTTGTTTCATTTCTTTCAAACTTAGCGTCCATATCCAATGAATCATCCGTTCCGGTACTTCCGTTTATTTCAAGCAGCCTGTGTATTGTCTGCGCCTGGCAACCTGTAGTTTCAGTCATTCGTTTTGCTGCTCTTCCTGTAGGCGCCGCAAGGCTGATTTCCAAATTATCACTTTCAAACATTTGAATAATCGCATTAATTGTAGTAGTTTTTCCCGTTCCCGGTCCACCTGTTAAAATTACCACTCCATTGCTTTGCGTAGCCATAACCGCTTCTTTTTGCAAATCATCAAGTACAATATTATTTTTTCTCTGGATGGTATCTAATTTTACACTTTCCACAAATTCATCCGCCGGCATTGATAAATCCAAATCAAGAAGCATTCCTGCTACATTCATTTCCGTGTAATAATATGTAGACAAAAATACAGCCTGTACTTCATTGATTTCTTTAACAATAAGTTTCTTTTCCATTACAAGGTCAATAAAATAGTTGTCCAACAAGTCCATATTATATGTACCATCGGCATTCTGATACTGGTCTCTTAACCCAAGCAAACTAATAGTTGCCTGAATAAGATTTTCTTTTGGCAAATATGTATGCCCTGACTCTGATGCTTTAGAAAGTGCATATACCATTCCACTTTTAACTCGAATAGAAGCATTAACTTCCACTCCTGCCCTCTTAGCTATTTCATCAGCTGTTGTAAATCCTATTCCTCGTATTTCATCAGCAATTCGGTATGGATTTTTCTTTATAATCTGATAAATTTCTTCGCCATAATAATTATAAATTTTAAGACTCATCGCCGACGAAATACCGTATTTTTGTAAAAATATCATTGCGTCTCTTATATCTTTTTTTGCCTGAATCTGGCTTGCAATATCCATGGCTTTCTTATAACTTATTCCTCTGACTTCTTCTAATCTTTCAGGCTCTTCATCAACTATTCTAAATGTATCTTCTTTAAACTTGTCTACGATTCTGTCCGCAAGAGCAAGACCTAACCCCTTAATTGCTCCTGACCCTAAATATTTTCTAATTGAATATTCGTCATTTGCCGGAATTGTTTTATACGATTTCATTTTTATCTGTTCACCAAAAACAGGATGAAATACTTCCTCGCCTTCTACTTCGATATATTCCCCTTCACCAATATATCCAAATACTCCGGTTACTTTTACATCTTTTTTTCCCACAGACATAGTTAAAACAGTATAGCCATTTTCTTCATTTCTAAATGTAATTATTTCTACATATCCGGTAATAGTTTTCATCGACATATCTTTTCCTTTTAATTTAAAAGGCTGCCTTTTCCAGACAGCCTTATTATCTATTATTTTTCCTGGTTCATTTCATCCATAACTTCTAAGTATCTTCCTGTACCAATAGCGACCGCAGTCATCGGATCTTCAGCTGTCATTGTATTGATTCCCGTCTTAGATTCAATCAATTCTTCTAATCCGTCTAACAGACAACCACCACCTGTAAGAACAATTCCTCTTACCGCAATATCTGCTGAGAGTTCAGGAGGTGTATTTTCAAGCACTCCATGAATAGCTTCAACAATCTGTGTTGTCGCTTCTCTTAAAGCTTCTTCAACTTCTTCTGATGTAACTTCTATAATCTTAGGAAGGCCTGTAACAAGGTTTCTACCTCTTACTTCCATCTTCTTAACTTCCGTTTTCTTAAAACATGTACCTATTCCGATTTTAATTTCTTCAGCAGTTCTTTCTCCTACTAAAAGATTGTGTTTTTTTCTCATATATCTGACTATCGCATCATCAAAATCATCTCCCGCAACCTTTACAGAAGTACTTTCAACAGTAGCACCTAAAGAAATAACTGCTATATCTGTTGTTCCACCACCTATGTCAACCACCATATTTCCACATGGTTTTGAAATATCTATTCCTGCACCAATAGCAGCTGCTAACGGTTCTTCCACTATAAATACTTCTCTTGCCCCTGCCTGGAATGATGCATCCTCTACAGCTTTAGTTTCAACTTCTGTTGCTCCACTAGGAACGCAAATGCTAATTCTTGGTTTCTTATAAGAACGTTTTCCTACAGCTTTCTGAATAAAATACTTTATCATCTGTTCAGTAACTGAATAATTAGAAATCACTCCCTGTCTAAGAGGTCTTACCGCAACAATATTTCCAGGTGTTCTTCCTATCATTAATCTTGCTTCTTCTCCAATTGCTCTTATAGTATCCGTATCTCTATCTATAGCAACAACTGATGGTTCTTTTAAAACCACACCTTTTCCTTTTATATATACTAAAATACTTGCTGTACCTAAATCTATTCCAATGTCTGTATCAAACATATCTTTCTCCTTTTAAAATTGGATATTTATGACAGATTAAAAGTTGTTATAAAAAATAAACACGTTATACATCTTTCAATCCCGTATTAATCACGATTTCCCGCACAAATATTATATACAATTTTATATAAAAATTAAAGTATGTTTTATTTTTTTTGCATTTAAAAAATTATTTACATCGTGTTCATATTTCGTTCACATATGTACCGTAACATAATAGAGTACTACTTAGGTAGTGCAGCATAGTTTGTATACGTCATACCCTATAATGACGTATTTTTAAGTTTTTCATACTCAACCTGGTGGGTGAAATTCCCGCCAGGTCCCCCGAAATTAACACCACATCGTAAGATGTGGTTTTTTATTGTCATAATTAAATAAAAGCCATAACTAAATGGATTTTATTTCTTCATGCATGATTATGTGCGTATTTTTCTTTTGTTGCAAGTCCACCTCTAATATGACGTTCCGACTTATTTACATCAAGAACTTTCCTAACCTGCTTTGCCAATCCTGGATTTAACCTGCCTAACCGTTCTGTACAGTCTTTATGTACCGTGCTTTTACTTACACCAAATGTCTTTGCTGCCTGTCTTACAGTAGCATTGCATTCAATAATGTAATTTGCTATTTCAATCGTTCTTTCTTCAATATATTCTTTCACTTCTCGCCTTTTGCATTTTTCTTTTTTATAATTTATGCAAAAGGCGAAATTAATATGTTGAATTTTTATCAATCGAATAAATTTGTAATTTTCAAATATATTTTCTTGTTTTACTTTTTTCAAAATCGACTCTGCGATTTTTCATAATATATTTTTTCAAATTTACGATTATTTAAATATTTTTCCAAATATCGTTCTTACCAGCGGGCCGGCAGCAAATAATTGCCAGAAAAATGCCATAGGAAAATTTATTATAGTTGTCTGAATCCACACTGCTATAAGTTGTGGACCAAAAGCATTTTTAAACAAAACTACAGCCACAAAACTCATCATCGGACACATAAGCCAGATTGATAATACTGATATTGCCAAAATAACAAATATTGGCTTATCTTCTTTTGGATTTACCAGTCTGAAAGCTACTTTTTTTGCTATTGGTCCGGCTATAAATGTATCAAGTAAAAATGCTGCTATACACATTATCGGCAGTTCACTAAGTGCTGCTAAAAATACAAAATTCTTCATTCCACCTACATCCATTGCTATGTTATAACATACCATTGCATAAACCATTACTATGACCATCATTATTGTGTAAATCGTTTCTTCTTTTCTGTTCTTTGGCATAAGAACCTCCTTTTGTCTCTTTTTAACTTTCATTGTATACTCGCTTCATTTCACTGATGCGGCATTCGCCGCATCACATAAAAAACAAATATTTCTTTTTGAAAGCAAGCTTTCACAGAAATATTTGTTTTTTATGGTACGTGGCCTCATTGCTAACGCACAAAAAAGCACGGCACAGTAAACTTTCGTTCTACTGTACCGTGCTTTTCTTCACTAACATATACAACTACCATTAATTGCGAGTAGTCTATCATAAAACATACAATTTAGACAAGTATTTTTTGTAATTCATCTATTTCGCACATAATTTAGTCATTATTATACAAAAATATATTTAAATTTCCATACATACTTCGTATAACCATTCCTGTTCCTCAATATTAAGATATGGAGAAATCTTTTTATAAACAAGTTTATGATACTGTCTTAAAAGGCGTATTTCATAGTCAGACATTATATTTACATCTATAGCGTCTACATCAAATGGAACTAATGTAAGTGTATCAAATCCCAAAAACTGCCCGTATTCAGTCACCTGTTTTTCAACACAAAGCAAAAGATTTTCGAGCCTTATTCCATATTGTCCTTCCAAATAAACGCCGGGTTCATCTGAAGTAATCATTCCCGGTTTAAATTCTGCATTTTCTTCAACATTTTCTCTTAACATATATCTAAATGCATTCGGCTGCTCATGAACATTAAGAAGATAACCGACACCGTGACCTGTACCGTGTCTATAATCATATCCGATTTCCCACAGTGGTTGTCTTGCAACATAATCAAGTGATACTCCTGTACATCCTGATAAGAATTTTGCATTTGCAAGCTTCAAATTTCCTCTAAGAACAGCTGTATACATCTTCTTCTGCTCTGTAGATATATTTCCGAGGGCTATTGTTCTTGTTATATCTGTAGTTCCTTCTACATAATGTCCGCCTGAATCAATTAAAACAAAATTATCTGCTTTAACTTCATAATCTGTTTCTTTAGTTGCGCTGTAATGAACTATTGCGCCATGGTCTGCATATCCTACTATAGTTTCAAAACTTGGTGCCAAATATGTTTTCCATGATTTTCTAAATTCTTCTAATTTATTTGCAATAGATATTTCTGTCATTTTTTCTTTGCTTACATTATGTTTTAACCAATAAATAAATCTGGTCACTGCAACGCCATCCATTATATGAGCATTAATCATATTTTCAATTTCCACATTATTTTTGATTGCTTTCAAATGCAATGCAGGTGAAAATTTATCTATAATCTTTACTTCTGGTTTTATGGAACGTAAAATACTATAATTTGTTGTTGTTTTATCTAACCATAATGTTGTATATTCAGGAATAACTTTTACATAATCATATATTTCATCATATTCTTTAATTTTAACCCCTTCTTCCGAAAGACGGTATATTGTTTTTTCATCAAATGATTTTGTATTTGCAAATAACAGACTATCATATTTTGTAATTACCATATACGAAAAGCATACCGGATTATACTCAATATCATCACCTCTGATATTTGTAACCCATGCAATTTCATCTAACGATGTCAAAAGTAATGTGTCCGCTTTTTCCTCTTCCATTCTTTTTCTTATATTAGCTACTTTTTCAGGATAAGAAACTCCTGCATATCTATCCATTAATCTCCATATAGGTTTAAATTCTATAGCAGGTCTGTCACTCCATATTTCTCCAACCAAATCCACGTCACTCTTTATTTTCATTTCTGAAATTTCAGCTAATTTTTCTGCCTGTCTTGCATTAGTTGTCTGTCCGTCAAATCCTATTACACTGCCCTCAATAAGGTTCTTCTTTAAATATTCTTCTACAGAAGGCACCCCTTCTTCTCCGGCTTTCATAAGTTTAATTTCACTATCTTGAAGTTGTTCTGCTGCCTGAATAAAGTATCTTCCATCAGTCCATAATAGTGCCTCATACATTGTAACTACCAATGTTCCTGCTGAGCCTGTAAATCCTGACATATATTCTCTCGTTTTAAAATGGTCACTCAAGTATTCTGAACCATGCTCATCACTTGTCGGAATTACATAAGCATTAATTTTATTTTGTTCCATTAAATTTCTAAGGGCTGAAATTCTTTCATTAATCATAATCTTACCACCTTTAAAATATGTTATTTGTAAAACAAAATGAATCTCTATTTTTCAAATCAATTTAATTATTTTCAAAGCAAGTTGAATCTGTTTCATAGCAGACTATTCATCTTTTTTCCCATATTTTTCATTATAATTATCTAAACATTGATATATTATTTTAGCAGCCTCAACAGGTCCGCCAAACTCCTTAACAGCAGTCTGTTTTCCCTCTAAATCCTTATATACATTAAAGAAGTGCTTTATTTCCGCAAATATATGTTCTGGTAACTGTTGTATATCCACATATCCGTTATATGTTGGGTCGCCATATGGAATTGCAATTATCTTTTCGTCATTATCCCCATTATCAGTCATATACATAACACCTATCGGATAACATCTTACAAGTGACATTGGTTCTATTTCTTCTGAACATAATACCAACACATCAAGCGGATCTTTATCATCTCCAAGTGTTCGTGGAATAAATCCATAATTAGCAGGATAATGAACTGATGAATACAGGATACGGTCTAATATAATCAAACCTGTTTCCTTATCTAATTCATATTTTTTCTTGCTTCCTTTGCTAATTTCAATAGTTGCAATAAAATCTGATGGCTGAATTCTTTTTGGATTAATATCATGCCAAATATTCATATTTACACCTCACCCTTCTGTACATTTTGTACTACTTAACATATCTTTTTCAAAATATGACATCTCCGTTGTTACTAACTGTATTGTTATACAGTGTCAAATATCATAAGAAAATTATACAATCATTTATTTTACAATTCTATATAATGTTAAATTTTATTTTGCACTATATATAGTGAAAGCTAACTTTTCGTTTATTTCAAGGCAAAAATTTCTTTTTTTGTTATGCTAATCAAATTATGTATAATCACTATTTTTTCATTATATAGAGCAATTAATATATGATTATTATTTTTTATTATGGAAACTAAATTTTAGGAATTTAATATTTATATAAAAAAACTATAATATAATATGGAAATTCAATATTTTTTATTGGATAAACCATAATATAAATAAGTTACTTTTTCATTATGTAAACCAATTTACGGATATATATTATTTTTTAGATATATTCCGTAAAAAATATAATTATTTTCATTGAATTAGTTTTGTGCCATGGCAGATGTGTCCTTACTTATATGGTACACTTTTATTTGAAAAATTTACGGAACAATCTAAACTAACTTCGGAGTTAAAACTCCACTCAAACACTATTGCAAATATTACTTATATAAACACTTTTAATAACAAAATACAGAATAAAGAATCATTAAGAGCATTAAAAAGAGACTTAAAATATCCGGCAAATTTGTCTTTTGCAAGTCATCCGTATTTTTTTAAGTCTCTTTTATACATACTTTAATTCTTTGAATTAATAAAACTTTTTTAGTTTCTTTTTATGTACTATCGTTCTCTCAATTATTAAAACTTTTTTAGTTTCTTTATACTTTTATGCACATTATTGCTTTCCATTTAACAATTTAACAATGCTTTTTAATTTGTTAAACTATCCTACTGTTCACTAATATCTTTAATTTTTTCTTCATCCCAGAATTCAAATCCTTCAGATTCAAGAACCTTTGTAGCTACATTTACATTTTTTGTCTTAATAACTGCTGCTGCGTTGATTCCACTTGAAAATGCATACATATATTCTACATTTACATTAGCATCTGCAAGAACCTTTAAAGTCTTTGCAAGTGAACCTGCTTTATGAGGAACGCTTACACAAAGTACCTCTGTTAATTTTGCAGAAAAATCTGCATTCTTTAAAATTTCTCTAGCCTTTTCAGGTTCTGGAACAATCATTCTTAATATTCCGAAATCAGCTGATTCCGCTAAGGCTGCTACAATAATGTTAACATCATTGTCTGCCAAAGTCTTTAATACATCATTTAAATGTCCTTCTTTATTTTCAAGGAACACTGTCAACTGTTTTAATGCCATAAAATTACCTCCTATAAATTACGATTTCGATTAAGATTACGATTATTTATAATAAAAACTTATTATTTATTATTATAAATATCCGTTATCTCCTGCTATTACAAATTACGATTATCAATTACCCGTACTGCTTTACCTTCACTTCTCTGGATTGTCTTAGGTTCTACTAATTTAATTTCAGCAGATATACCTAAAGCCTGTTTTAATTTAGCTCCAACCTTCTTCTTCAAATCATTTAACTTGCTAATTTCATCTGAGAAGAGATTCTCATTTACTTCAACCATTACTGTTAGTTTATCTGTATTATTTTCACGGTCTACAATCATCATATAATGGTTAGAAATATCTCCACCCATTGATAAAAGTGCTGTTTCAACCTGTGTTGGGAATACATTTACACCACGAATAACCTTCATGTCATCTGTACGTCCTTTGAATTTAGAAATTCTAGGTGTTGTTCTTCCACATTCACATGTAGAATGGTCAATGCTTGTTAAATCTTTAGTTCTATATCTAAGTAACGGCATACCTTCCTTTACTAAAGTAGTAAATACAAGTTCACCTAAATTATTGTCTCCTACCGATTCATTTGTAACAGGATCAAGTACTTCCGGATAGAAGAAGTCATGGTTAATATGTAATCCATTGTGTTGTTTACAATCCATTGCAACACCCGGTCCTGTAATTTCACATAATCCGTAAATATCAAAACATTCAATATGTAAAATGTCTTCAATTTTCTTTCTCATTTCTTCTGTCCAAGGCTCTGCTCCATGAATTCCGACTTTTAATTTCATATCATCAACCTTGCCCATCTCTGTAATTGTTTCTGCAAGATGCAAAGCATATGATGGTGTACATGTAAGAGCTGTTGCGCCAAAATCTTCCATACACATAATCTGTCTCTGTGTATTTCCTGCAGACATAGGAACCGTCATAGCGCCAATTCTTCTTGCACCAAAATCCATTCCAAGTCCACCTGTAAACAAACCATAACCATAGCATACATGAATTACATCTTCCTTTGTAAGTCCTGCCATTGTCATACATCTTCCTACACATTCTGCCCATACATCAATGTCCTTCTGTGTATATGGCACTATAGTAAGCTTACCTGTTGTTCCTGAAGTTCCCTGTACACGTACAATTTCTGACTGCGGTACTGCTCTAAGTCCGAATGGATAATTATTTCTCAAATCTTCCTTTGTGGTAAATGGAAGTTTAACAATATCTTCAATTCCTTTAATATCACCGGGTTCTACACCTAATTCTTTCATCTTCTTTGTGTAGAATGGTACATTGTTATAAACTCTGTTTACTAAATCAACAAGTCTCTCTCCCTGAAGTGCTGCCATCTCGTCCCGGCTCATACACTCATGCTTTGAGTCTAAAATCATTTCCTTTACGCTCATTATGTTATCTCCTTATGTAATAAATTTTAGCAGTATTTACGCTAACACTTTAAACTGATAAACTCTATTATACTAAAAACAATTGACTATAACAATGTAAAACTTGTTAATCTGCATAATTTCGTTACTTTTTTTGCAAATTTATTGGTGTGTTTGAACGTTATTTACAATCACAATTCCTACACATACAAACATCAGTGCTACAATAACCTGTCCACCTATCTGGCTGCTTTCTCCCGGTAAAAATAAAGCTGAAAGAATAACTCCAAAAACAGGATTCATAAATTTGTATACAGAAACTTTTGATACCGTATTAAATTTTAATAATATACTCCATATTGTATATGCTGTCGCCGAAATAAATGCCATGTAAATAATCATTATAACAACATTAGGAGTTGAAATAACTACATTTCCGCCAAGCAGTTTGCCAATCACAGCCAAAATTACTCCACCTGAAAAAAACTGATATCCACTAAGCATTACAACATCAGCGTCATTTGAAAATTTCTTAATAAATGAAGATGAAAATGCGGACGAAATCGCTGCAAGAAATATAAATCCTTCTCCCATAAATGACCATTGTCCGCCACCGTTTATTCCTGTTATATTTACAATTAAAACTCCTGCAAATCCAATCAACGTACCTATTATCTTAGTTGCATTCAATTTTTCCTGATGAAAAATAAAAGCCGCTACCACAATTGCTAAAAATACACCTGAACCTGTAATAATAGAACTACGTACTCCTGTCGTATGCGCCATTCCTATATAAAAGAACAGGTACTGTCCTGATGTCTGGAATATACTGAGCGTAAAAATGTATCCTGGTTTCTTTGGAAGAATTACTTTTCTTCGTATTATGCTGTTAGTTACAATTACTAAAATACCGGCTAATGCAAATCTTATACCCGCAAATAATATTTGTGAGGCATATTCTCCTGATTTAATATCAAGCATTCTGTAGCCTGTTTTTATACATGGAAATGCACTGCCCCAAAGGAAACAGCACACCATTGCAAGAAGACATACCACCCATGTTTTCTTGAGTAATTTATCTTTAGATTTATTCTTTGTGATTGTATTTCGATCTTCATCATTTAATTTTATAGCATTTTCATTGTCATCATCCAAAATAGTATCACGTCTTTTCTCCATACTATTCAATTCTCTATTTACACTCATATTATTTTCCTACTTCCATTATTGTGCACACAATAGTATCTTTGTGTTTATTTAAATATGTGTAAAACGCCCTTTTCATTTTTATATTATTATTTTCATCCATTATTGAATAAATTTTCTGATATGTATTATTATTTTCAAGTTGTTCTTTTACATAATCAAGATTCAATTCTTTAGCTGTTTGTTCAGGATTTTCATCCATACAATAAGTTTTCATATAGTTTTCAACACCCAATTTAAATCCTACTTTATTTTGTTCCTCTATAACTTTTGATATGCCTTCTTTATAAACTACAGGTTCACCTGTAAATGCATTAATTGTAAATATTTCCTCATACTCATTTGCCGCCAAAGTATTTACTATATCTACTGCGATTCTTACTTTTTTCCGGCGTTCCATATCCTCATTTACATCAGCTATAATTGCTAATGTCTTCATTTTATTTCCATCTATGTCATACTCTGAAACAACCGTTATTTTGCTCCAGCTATAAGTACCATCAATAAGTTTAAGTCTTACAATGCATTCCATTTTACCTGGTGTTAAAATACAATTTGATACAAATTTTTTCATTTTTTCTACATCATCCGGATGAGTGTAGCCAATAATCGATTTTTTCTTAAAAATACGGTCCTGATTGCCCTCACTCATTTTATATTTCTTATATGACTCTGTCGAATAAAATGTATTATTATAATAATCCCATTCTATTATTGCTAAATCCGTCTGCTCAATTACTTTCTGAAATCTATCTTTTTCAATCTCAATCTGCCGGCTTATCTCTATACTTTTAGTAATATTTGTGGCTACAGATACGATTATATATTCTCCTTCATTGCAAATAGCTGCAAATCTTTTTCTTACCCATATCACCTTTCCATCATACCTTTCAAACTGATATATGATTTCCTGAGTCTCACCTGTAAGCATCGATTTTTCAACACATTTTTCATATTTAACCACCTTATTTTCAGGCTTTATTCTCTTTTTAATATCAGCTTCTTTATATTCATATCCATCCCTGTCCTCACCTATATTTTCGTAGAACATATCATTTGCAAATATAAGTTCTTCTTTCCCTTCTTTATACAACACAATTACCAGACTACTCCTTATAGCACTATCAATACATTGACTCAATCTTGCATAAACCGATTCTCTGTCCCATGATAATCCACCAAGTAAATCTTTTATTACTTCAAATGCTCCTTCCATTTAATCCTCCCAATATTTTTCAGTCATTTCTTATTACTATCCATCAGTATTTATACTGATTACTAAGTTTTTCTATCATATTTTTCATACCATCTACAACTTCCTGCGGTCCAAGTATCTTAACCTTATCTTCAAATCCCGCTACCCAGCTGTAAAACATTGAACTTACAGACACATCCACATTAATTGTAAATTTATCATCTTTCTTTGGAATTATCATTACATCTGTACCAAATCTGTCTACCACTACTCCTACTAAACTGTTATCAAATTCCATCTGTACATTCTTAATATTTCCGGTAAACATTCCAAATGTCTGCTTTGTATATTTTGCAGCATCAAATTTTTCAAATTCTTTTTTGCCGTCTCTTTCTTTATTTAAAATTTTAATATCCTTCATTTTGTCCACACGATAATGTCTTATACTCTGTTTTGCTGAATCAAATGCTACCATATAGTAATTTTCATCATCCCAAGACAAAGCCCACGGACTTATATCCGTTTTATTTCCGTCATTTCTTATAACAAGTTCTTTTTTTGTGTTCCACATATAATAATCAAATGCAATCTGTTTATTTTCATATATTGCATCATGAATGGCGTCTATATTGTAGTAACCACTTTTTGAAATAGCTTTCACACGATTTGCCACATAAACCTGACGTTGCAGTTTCTTAGCTTCATATTTACTTGTAAATCCTTCTAATTTCTTAATAAGCTCTTCACTATCTTTTTTTGATATGAATTTTGACGCCTGCACTACATCTACTAACATTTTTAATTCAGAAACATCAAATTTTCTTGTTACTGTTTTATATACTGTTTCCCTATTTAATTTTTCAGTTACTATTTCATATCCTACAGTTCCAAGTTGTTCTATATCGTCGTATATTGATTTTCGTTCAGCTTTGATGCCATTATCATCTAGCTTCTTTATTATCTCACTCATGGTTATTCCATGTTCTTCATCCGTATATTCATCAAAAATCTGTATAAGATATAACAGTTTTAACTTCTGTTTGCTATTTCTCATATTCTCCTGCCCTTTCACAAAATTTATCAATCATTAAAAAAAACTGCCGCACCAAGACCTTGAAATAAATAAAAATATCGTAGTTTTGTCATATCATTAACACTCAAATGATTTTACTTAACTAAATATATATTCCAACGTCTTAATGTAACAGTTTCATATTAAAAGCTTCGTATATTATCTTTTTCTTCTTCTCCGGTATTTTCGATTTTCTTAATTACAACAAAATAACTTACATTGTCATTAACTTTCACTTCCACTCTGTCTCCAACTTTATGTCCCATAAGTGCTCTTCCAATAGGCGATTCATTACTGATTCGTCCACTCATGGAATCACCTCTCATTGTACTTACTATTTTGTAAGTAAGGACTTCATCATCTTCTTCAAAATAAATGTCCACAGTTTTATTCAAACCTACTTCATCTTCTTTAGAATCATCTGAAATAATAGTTGCAGTTTTAAGAAGTTTCTCTAAATATCGAATTCTGCTTTCATTTTTATTTTTAAATTGTTTTGCTGCCTTATATTCAAAATTCTCGCTCAAATCTCCCTGTGCCCTCGCAACCTTAACATCTTCAAGCGCTTCCTTTCGAACTACGATTTTTCTATGTTCTATTTCTTCTTTTATTTTTTCAATATCACTTTGTGTTAACTGCATAACTCTACCTTCTATCTGTCCTCAACTTCTATATAATCATTAAAAGCACAGTTGCTTACATAAGCAGGTCTCATAATCTTATCAGCATTAATTATTTCTTCGATACGATGTGCACTCCATCCTACAATTCTTGCGATTGCAAATATTGGTGTATATAATTCTTTAGGAATATCCAACATGCTATATACAAGTCCGCTGTAGAAATCGACATTTGCACTAACTCCCTTATAAATATGACGTTCCTCGCCAATTACTTCAGGTGCTAATCTTTCAATCATACTATATAACTTAAAGTCTTTCTGTCTATGCTTTTCTTCTGCAAGCTGTTCAACAAATCTTTTAAACACTTCTGCTCTAGGATCAGAAACAGAATAAACCGCATGACCCATTCCATATATAAGACCTTTTTTGTCAAATGCTTCTTTATTTAATATTTTTCTTAAATACTCTTTAATCTCATGTTCGTCATCATAATGTTTGCAATTATGCTTAATATCCTGGAACATATCAACAACCTTTACATTTGCACCACCATGTCTTGGTCCCTTCAAAGAACAAAGAGCTGCTGCAATTGTTGCGTATGTATCTGAACCTGATGAAGTAACAACTCTCGTTGTGAAAGTCGAGTTATTTCCACCGCCATGTTCCATATGTAAAACTAAAGCTAAATCAAGAACCTTAGCCTCTAAATGTGTATATTTCTTATCAGGTCTAAGCATTCTTAAAAGATTTTCTGCTGTAGAAAGTCCCGGAAGCGGTCTGTGAATGTACATACTCTTTCCACAATGATAGTGATTATATGCATGATATCCATACACAGCCATCATCGGAAATGTACTAATAAGTTTGACGCTCTGCTGAATTACATTTTCCACTGATGTATCGGATGCATTCTTATCATAAGATGCTAATGTAAGTATACTCTTTGTCAAAGAATTCATAATATCAGCACTTGGCGCTTTCATAATTACATCCCTTACAAAGTTTGTAGGTAATTTTCTTTGTGCTGAAAGCATTTTGCTAAAATCTTCTATTTCATCTTTTTTAGGTAATTTACCAAAAAGCAATAAATAAGCTGTCTCTTCAAATCCGAATCTGTCTTCTGAAATAAATCCGTTTACAAGGTCCTTTATATTATAACCTCTATAAAATAATCTACCTGGGCATGGAACTGATTTTCCATCAATTATCTGTGTAGATTCAACACGTGAAATATTTGTAATTCCTGTAAGAACACCTTTTCCATTTATATCTCTAAGGCCTCTTTTTACACCGTATTCTGCAAATAAATTCTGCTCAACTGTATCATTTTCCCCACACATTTTTGCGTACTTATCTGTAAGTGCTTTCATGTCTTCTTTGTTTAATGTCATATATTGTACACTCCTTTTCTTACTAACTTTCTAACTACTTCAAATCTCGCCTTTCATATATTCTTTAATATACTAATTTAACTGCATTGTGGATGACTCTGAATTTCATGTTCTTTCTGCCATCCTCTTTTTCTCCATCCAGTGACCAGTCAATATCACTACTGTCTGAAATTTTAAGTTTTGAAACTTTTAATAATCTGATATGTTTATCATATATCTGATTTGTAAGTTCATTTATAATTATTCCAAGTTCGATTAAATCCTTCGGATATTTAATTAGCAATAACTCAAATAATCCATCTGCAAAATCAACTTTTCCTTCATCAATTGTCATTACACCGCCAATTGATGTGGCATTACAAATAGCCACAAATATGTATTCGCCTTCGATTACTTCATCTTCATTTTCAATCTTTAATTTCATTCGCTTAACCTGAGTTAAATCCTTAACTCCCTCTAAAACGTAAGCAAAATGTCCAAGCAGATTTTTAATATTCTGTGGTGCTGAATATGAGGCTTTTGTAAATATTCCTGCCGATGCCGTATAGACAAAATATCTGTCATTAAATTTTCCAATATCTATATATTTTGCTTTATGAGTCATCATATGCTTTGCTGCCTCAACAGGGTCTGATGGCAAATTAAGACTGTTTGCAAAATCATTTGTTGAACCCGCCGGTATATATCCTAACGGTTTTTTAAGTCTGGCTGAACGCATTCCCGCCATAACTTCGTTTAATGTACCATCTCCACCCATGCAGGCAATCATATCAACCTGACTACCGAGAGCTTTCACAATCTCTGTAGCATGCTTTTCTCTTCTTGTAAATTTTATTAACACTTCATAACCATAGTCATTAAAAATATTAATAACATCTACCAGTATATCTTCTCTCTTCTTCTGACCTGCCTTAGGATTTACTATAAATAATAACTTCTTATATTGTTCTACAATTTCTTTCTTTTCTTCAGTAACAGTCGTTTCTTTTATATCATCCATAACCATCCTCCTGAAAAACTTCTAAATTCTATATATTTTTTGCCATGCTGTAATCATATCTGATTTTCTTAATCTGTTCATAACAAAAATCTGCTATCTAATAATTTCCAATAATAAACACCATGTCTATTATTATAAAATTAATAATTTAACAATTTATGAATATTTTGTAAAACCACCGTATTTTGTAAAATTTAAGTAAAATTCTTCAACGCTGTATTTCGATTTACTAAATTGTGGCATTAATAAACTTTATACAAATCCTTTATACTTTGACTATTGTACTTTATCTAATTTGACCTTTTCCGTATATTTTATATTTAAATGACTGCAGTTCAGGCAGCCCTATAGGTCCTCTTGCATGAAGCTTTTGAGTTGAAATTCCAATTTCAGCTCCAAATCCAAATTCTCCACCATCTGTAAATCTTGTACTTGCATTTACATAAACAGCCGCTGAATCTACTTCATTTAAGAACTTCTCTGCTGTTTCTTTATTCTCAGTAACGATACATTCACTATGATGTGTGCTGTATTTGTAAATATGGTCAATTGCCTCATCTACATTATTTACAATCTTTACTGACATTTTATAATCAAGATATTCTGTGCCCCAGTCATCATCTGTAGCTTCTTTTATATCAGGAGCAATTGTTCTTGAATCTTTATCACCTATCAAAACAACATCCTTTGTATCAAGTCTCTGTTTAATTCTTGTAAGAGCTTCCTTTGCAATATCCTTATGTATCAAAAGACTTTCTGCAGCATTGCAAACCGATGGTCGCTGAGTTTTTGCATTAAACACTATATCTACTGCCTTATCTAAATCTGCATCTTTATCAACATAAATATGGCAGTTACCAACTCCGGTTTCTATTACAGGAACCGTTGCATTTCTAACTACTGCCTGAATAAGACCTGCACCACCTCTTGGGATTAGCACATCAACGTATTTGTTCATTGTCATTAACGCTGTAGCACTTTCTCTGCTTGTATCTTCAACTAACTGAATTACGTCTTCATTCATGCCTACGCTTTTAACCGCATCACGCATAGCTGATGTAATCATCTTATTTGAATTGATGGCTTCTTTTCCTCCACGAAGAATTACTGTATTTCCAGACTTAAGGCAAAGAGCTGCAGCATCACTTGTTACATTTGGTCTTGCCTCAAATATTACAGCTATTACTCCTAAAGGAACTGAAACCTTTTCTATTTTAAGACCATTAGGTCTTACTGTCGTATTTAAAATTTTACCAACCGGGTCAGGAAGTTTTACTATATCTTCTACGCCCTTTGCCATTCCTTTTATTCTGTCGGCATTAAGCATAAGTCTGTCAAGAATTCCATCTGACAAACCGTTTTTCTTTCCATTTTCCAAATCAATTGCATTAGCTTCTACGATTTTTTCTGTATTATCAATCAAAGCTTTAGCAATTGCAGTAAGAATTTTATTTTTTTCTTCTGTTGTGGCAACACTAAGTTTACGCTCAGCTTCTTTTGCCTTTACACCCAATTCTTCCAACATACCTTAGTCCTCCATATATTATTGATAAGTTTATGTAAGGCAAATGCTTTCCATAAACTATGTATCATTAATGATTTATTTGTAATTCATTTTTATTTAAAATTTATTTTTCATCTGGAATTTATTTCTTTTTCTTAGCAACGAAGAAAGTTCCAACCTGATGTCCTTCTAATACCTTATAAATGTTATCTGCATCAAATCCGTTAATTATAATTGTATCAATGCCGGCTTCTGTTGCAATCTGTGCTGCAATAAGTTTAGTAATCATTCCACCTGTTCCAAACTTAGAGCCTTTTCCTCCTGCTATTTCAAATAATCCTTCTGTAATTTCTTCCACCACAGGAATAATTCTTGCATCTTCATTTTCATTAGGATTATCATCATACAATCCATCTATATCTGTTAATATTAATAACGCATCTGCTTTAACTAATTTAGCAACAATGGCTGAAAGACTGTCATTATCACCGTACACAATTTCTTCTACTGCTACTGCATCGTTTTCATTAATAATCGGAATTGCTCCATATTCAAATGTCTTTTCAAATGCATTTATCAAATTGTTATGACATTCTTCATGCTCAACGTCTCTCTTTGTAATAAGGAACTGACCTGTTGCATGACCAAATTCGCCAAACATCTTGTCATACATAAACATTAATTCACATTGTCCTACAGTAGCTGCTGCCTGCTTTCCTGCTGTATCTGTCGGTCTGTCCTTTAATCCTAATTTTCCTACGCCTACACCAATCGCTCCTGAAGTTACAAGTGCCACCTCAATACCAGAATTTACAATATCCGAAATCACCGCAACTAACGCTTTCATTCTTCTGATATTTGTCTTACCTGTTGAATGAGTTAATGTTGATGTTCCCACTTTAATTACAATTCTTTTTGCGTCCTTTAACGTTGCCATTTCTCTTCTCCCATTGTTTTATGTTTCTTCATTTTTTTGCATATGTTGTTTATTTTACCACAAATTAGGGATAAATAGAAGATTTCAGGGGGTTTTCTTTATTATTTTATATATTAAAAAAAATGGCAAAGCCTCCTTCTGAGACTTTGCCACTTAGTTTTAACTCTAAATTTTAATATAAATCTGACCAAATAAGATTTCCTTCTGCATCTACATCACTATTAGCAGAATCACCAAATCCATTTATTCCACTTGTTGTTATTACGTCCTTTGTATCAAATTCTATTATTTCCATTTCAGGACTTGTGTATAATTTTCTCATTTAATGCCTCCCATTAATTACTGTTCTATAGATGTTTCTGTTCCTGCAAATGCATCTACAATTTCTTTATTTGCTACAGATAAAGATTCATAATACTTTGTATCTTTCTTTATTGCCTGAGCAACCTGCTGTACAGTTCTTACTCCACTCATATCTGAATAAATATTCTTTACTGTTCCATCTGCATATTTAACAGCAACATAAGATCTTGCAATAAAGTTTGTTGTGTAATTCTTGATGCCTACAACAGAGCCATAATATACTCCTGTCTGTTCCTTATACCAGCCACTATTCTTAATCTGTATTAAATCTTTTCCTACTGTATAAACTGAATCTGACTCAATAGTTGGATTTCCTTTTTCTGTATTTAATTCACTTGTTGTAATTAATGTGCCTTCTTCTGAAATATACTTTTCAAAATCATTTATTGCAGTTCCTGCTTTAGTTGCTGTTATTGTAGTGTGGAATCTTAATCCCGGATTTTCTGTTGAGAATCTGATTCCTGCTCCTGTAGCCATTGTAGCCTTGATATCAACTGCTTCAAATGTTACATCTTTTGTTACTGTATATTTTGAACCTGGTGCATAAAGATCTCCATCCAAATCATAACCTGTTGCGTCAGTTGGGAATGTGAATGTTCCACCTTTAACCGCTGGTGTTACTTTTTCTCCTATTGTTACATTAACTGTTGTAACTATCAAGTCAGCTTCTGTAATTTCTGACTCATGACCATCTTTAACAACACTAACTCCAAATTTATATGCTCCTGCTGCGAAATTATTATCAGATAAATAGTTTACTACATCATAATTAGCATTTGTTGATTCACCAACTAATTTATTATTTACATATATATTATAATAATCGCATTCAACTGCGCCCCAAGAATAATAGTATGGATTCGTCTCACTCACTACCAATCCAACCGGTTTAGCCGGTGCATCAGGATCAATTGCCTTAGATGGTCCAACTACTTTAATTGCAAACGGAGCTACATTACTTCCTTTAGCCCATATAATATGATATTTAGTCTCACCTACACCTGCTTCAACTAATTCCTGATTGATATATACGCAATCACTACCAATAAAGACTTTCTCATTTGTATAATAGTTTGGATTTATATATTCTTTATCGTCAAAAATTAAAGAAGTTGCATTCGTTCCTGTAGTTACAAATCCGAAAACAGCCATGGTTTTAAAATTAACTGCGTTTCCTCTATTCCAATCAGGAGTTCCGTCATTATGAAATCCCCTTAAACCATCATTACCCATATTATCTACTGATGAAGCATATACTTTAGAACCATTCTTTGAAGGTCCTTTTAATTCTATCCATTTATCCTCAGAAATTTCTTCCGGAACAATAGCTGATAATTTTTCATTATCTTCTTCCGACAAATCCTGTGTATTGTCTGGAGTAGACGGTGCCACATATCTCTTATTGACTGTTATACTTTCTTTAATGTCTTCTCCTTGTGGATTTTTTAATACGTTCCCATCACTATCTAACGCTGTAACTGTAACTGTATATGTTTCTCCTACAGTTTCTGTTGTAATTGCTGAATAATATTCAAATAAATTTGTACTTATTATTTCGCTATGCACTTCTGTACCATCTGCATTAAGTGATGTCAATTTATATTTTGCAGCATCATCAATTTTGTCCCAATCAAATCTAAAATTTGCTTGTCCTGCATTTTGTCCTTCTGTCTGATGTAAATTCAAAGTATAATTAGCAATATGTTCATATTTTTTTACTATAACACTAAAAGAAACTTCATTTCCTGCCACACTTGTAGCTTTTATTTTAAAAGTTCCCTGCTCTGAATCTCCAATATCAAAAATAGATTCATCAATAGCTATACAATCTCCGCCAAACATTGCATTACCAGTTTCATCTTTTATGTTTGCAGATACGCCTGTATCAACAAGATTAATACTTGTATCTTCTTCATCCATTTTACTAACAGACATACTTGCTGTATTTCCCCATTTTGATGGAATAGCCAAAACTCCTTTTTTATATAACGGATGTGTTGTTCCAATTCTTCCCCATCCATCATGGTCAGTTCCTGCTATTAAAAACCCACAAAACTCATGCGGTTTATTAATTAACGTTCCTATGATATCTGATGATACCCAAGCAACAGTTCCTTTTGTTGATTGTCCACTTAAACTTGTCTTAGAGCTTGTCAACTGTACCAATCCCTCATCTGCCTTTGCTGTAGTATTACTTACTGTTATTGATGTAAAAATCATTGTTAACACTAACAGCATAGAAATAAATTTTTTCAAGTTCCTTTTCATTTTGTAACTCCCTTCTTTTCTTAGACCCCTCTGGTCCCTTTATATGTTTTATATTACATAATGTATATTCTATCACCCAAATTTGGTAATAACAACCAACATACAGCATAAAACTGCTTTTATTTTTGTGCAAAAAATCAGTTTTTTAATTAATTTATTGTTATTTTATTTTTAAAAAAAGCCTTTATTTAATGGCCTTTAAGCAATTTATATATATAAAATCATTTTTTAAAAATCATTTTATTGTTATTTTTTTAACAATATTGCTTCAGAAAACTACTTATATACTTTCGACATGATTCTACTTACATAAAAAGAGCTATTGTGCAACTTTACTAGTTTTGCACAATAGCTCTTGTATAACTTTATATTAAATATTTTATACTATTTTCTAAATATATTTCAAAATATGTGTATACATCACTTTATAAACAATTTATGCTTTGTATTTTACTATCTTTCTTCTCTAAAATATGATAATCCAAGACTTGCAGGTGCCTGATTATCTTTGCTCTTGCGCATACTTGAAACAATTAAAACAAGTATTGTAATTACATACGGAATCATCTTTGCAAGGTCTGTATTTACCTTTATACCAATTATTTTTGGAAGGAACTGATATGCCCAATAGCATAATCCAAATAAATATGAACCCCATATTGCATGAACCGGACGCCATCTGATAAATATTACCAATGCTACAGATAACCATGCAAGACTTTCAATTGCTGTTCCTGATGCCGTAGCCCATGTTCCTTTGCTGTAATCTAAAATATAGTAAACACCACCAAGACCCGTAATTCCTGAGCCGATACATGTTGCAAGATATTTATATTTTGTTACGTTAATTCCTGCTGCATCTGCTGTTGCCGGATTTTCACCTACTGCTCTAAGATTTAATCCTGTTCTTGTTTTTGTTAAAAACAATGTTGCACAGATGGCAACTATTAATGCAAGATACATCATAAATCCATATGAAAATAATATATCACCAACTACGCCTAATTTATTACTTAAGAATGGTATTCTTGCTCTAAAAATCTTTGTAGCAAAATCTGCCTTTGTTGATACTGCCCCCTTTGGAATTACATATGTTCCAAAGAATTTTCCAAGGCCTACACCAAATATTGTAAGTGTTAATCCTGTTACATTCTGATTTGCATGAAGAGTTGTTGTCAGGAAACTATAAATAAGTCCACCTAATGCTGAAACTATAAATGCTGTTCCTAAAGCAACTAATATGCACATAAACGCATTTGGATTTCCAACTGATGTTTCATAAAGATAAGCTCCAACAAAGCCGAAAGCTCCTCCCATACACATAATACCCGGTGTTCCCAAATTAAGATTTCCTGCTTTTTCCGTAAGGGTTTCGCCAACAGCGCCAAATAATACTATTGAACCAAACACTACCGCAATATTAATCCATGATATTAAATTTGCCATCTGATTACGCCTCCTTACTTTCTTTTTTAGGGAAGTTTAATTTATAATTAATGAAAAATTCACTTCCAATTATGAAGAATAATACAATACCAATTACAATCTTAGAAGCATTTGCATCAAATCCTACAAACGTATCTGCGATATGAGCTGTTCCTTTTTCAAGAAATACTATAAGTAACGCAATTGCTATCATTATTGCTGTGTTAAATTTTGCAAGCCATGCTACGATAATGGCCGTAAAACCATAACCACCTGCTGTTGAATCAGATGCAATTGAATGGTCCTGACCCGATACTGTTAAAAATCCACAGATACCACATACTGCACCTGAAATAAGCATTGTTCTGATAATTACTTTCTTAACATCAATTCCTGCATATCTCGCTGTATTTTCTGATTCACCTACTACTGCTATTTCATAACCATGTTTTGTCTTCTTTAAATAAATATACATTAATACGGTTATTATCAATACAACTGTTACAATTATGCTATTTGAACTTCCATTATATTCGGGAAGGTATCCTGCTTTTGTTCCAGAATTAAGCATTCCAAGAGAAGCCTTTGAGCCTTTCCATATGTTGTAATAATAATCAACTAACTGCATTGCAACGTAATTCATCATTAAAGTAAAAAGTGTTTCATTTACATTCCATTTTGCTTTAAAAATTGCAGGTATCAATCCCCAGATTGCACCCATTACAACTGATGAAACAATCATAATTGTAAATAATAACGGTGTTGATAATGTTGAAAAATTAACCATTACTATCGCTGTTGATAAAGCACCCATTAGCACCTGACCTTCAGCGCCGATATTCCAGAATTTCATTTTAAATGCAGGTGCAAGCGCTACTGCTATACAAAGCAATTTTGCAGTAAAGAAAATCGTTCCTTTTCTATAGTACATATTGCTGAATACACCTTCCCACATAAGACCGAATGTTTCTCCCGGTCCAATTCCCGTAAGGCTGAATACAAATATTGTAACTACTACAAGGGATAATAAAATTGCTATAAGTCTTACTGCCCACTTCTGCCATGTTGGTATTATGTCTCTTTTTGTTACTCTTACAAGAGGTTCCTTTACTTTCGTTACCTGATTTGGCTTATTACTCATTGTCGGCACCTCCATTCTGCAAATTTGTCATAAGTAATCCTACTTCTTCTTTTGTTGTTTTTCTTGCATCAAGAATTCCATTTTCTTTTCCGCCACACAAAACAAGAATTCTATCTGATAAGGCAAGCAATACATCTAAATCTTCTCCAACGTAGATTACTGCTACACCTTTCTTTTTCTGTTCATTCAATAAATCATAAATTGTATAAGATGTGTTAATATCAAGTCCACGAACTGCATATGCCGTCATTAAAACAGATGGTGCATTTGCAATTTCTCTTCCTACTAATACTTTCTGAACATTTCCACCTGACATTGTTCTTACAGGGGCATTTATGCTTGTTGTCTGAACATTTAAAGTCTGTTTAATTCTTTCAGAAAGTTTTTTAGGTTCTTTATTTGATATGAAAAATTTCTTTCCTTCATCATAACTTCTCAAAAGCATATTTTCAGGCATTCCCATTGAACCTACAAGTCCCATTCCAAGTCTGTCTTCAGGAACAAATGATAAAGCAACGCCACATTCTCTAATCTGTCTTGGTGACTTTTCCAAAAGACTTTCTTTTTCGCCCTGGTGATTAACATATGTTATCTTGCTACCATCTTCTGTTTTTTGTAATCCTGCAATTGCTTCCAGTAATTCTTTCTGACCACATCCTGAAATTCCGGCAATTCCTAATATTTCACCACTGTAAGCTTCAAATGATACATCGTCTAATATATTAATTCCATCCGGACTTTTACAACTTAAATGTGAAACTTCAAGTCTTACCTCTTTATTTTCCACTTCCGGTCTTTCTATGTTTAGTTCTACTTTTTCTCCCACCATCATTTCTGTAAGTGAAAGTTCTGTAGCATCTTTTGTTTCTACTGTTCCTACATAATCGCCTTTTCTTAAAATGGCAACTTTATCAGAAATCTCTAATACTTCGTTAAGTTTATGCGTAATGATAATAATTGATTTTCCATTTTCTTTCATATTACGCATTACTTTAAATAACTTTTCTGTTTCCTGTGGAGTTAATACTGCTGTAGGTTCGTCAAGTATTAAAACATTTGCACCACGATACAATACTTTTACTATTTCTAATGTCTGTTTCTGTGCAACTGACATATTATATACTTTCTGATTTGGGTCTACTTCAAATCCATATTTATCACAAATTTCTTTTATTTTATCTATTACATTTTTAAGCGGTTCTTTTTCTTTTAAACCTAATATTATATTTTCGGCAGCTGTAAATACATCAACTAATTTAAAATGCTGATGAACCATTCCCACTCCGAGTTCCATTGCATCATGTGGCGAACGAATTGTTGCTTCTTTTCCATCTATTAATATCTTTCCGCTGTCAGGAAAATAAATACCTGAAAGCATGTTCATAAGAGTTGTTTTCCCACTTCCGTTTTCACCTAATAGAGATAAAATTTCACCGTACTCTAAGTCAATACTTACATTATCATTTGCAATAGCATGACCAAAAGTTTTAGTTATATTTTTCATCTGAACAGCATATTTTTGTTCCACTTTTGTTTCTCCTTGCATCATTAGATTTTCTTTGTAAAAATGGGACTGTCGCTTCAACGATTTATATTTAATAACCGCTAAAGCGACAGTTCCCTTTTATGTCTTATATAATTATGTCTGATTTGATTACTTATTCAATTCTGTAATTCCATCAATTCTAATCTGGAAATATGGAGCTGAACGGAATGATGATTCATCAAAGTATGTTGCACCGTTGTCATCTTTTACGATTGCTTCAACTGTATCTCCCTTGTATGTTACATCTCCTGTTGCAAAATCAATGATTGATAAATCAATCTTATTTGATGTAACAGCTCCGTTATCATCAATTTCAAGGTCTAAACCATTGTCCTCATTCTTCTTAACATTCTTTCCTGTTACTGTGAATTTAGATGTATCAAATACATGTAATGAGCCATCCTTTAACGCTGCTTCTACTTCAGCAACCTTATCTGCTGTTCCTTCTGCACAAGAATCACCTAATTTAGTGATTGCTACTGCATCTGCATCATATCCTTCAGCCCAGTTCTGAGGAATTTCTTTTCCATCTTCATAAGCCTTGAATAATGTTGTATAGTATGCTGCCCAGTTATTTGTAGCACTTGTTAAAGCTGCTGTCTTAGCTACGTCTAACATGTCTACATTGTATCCAACTGAGAATGCTACTGTGTTACTGCTATCCTGTGCTGCCTGAACTGCACTTGGAGCCCCTGTCGAATCTGCATGCTGTCCGATGATAACACATCCGTCGGCCATTAATGATTCAGCTGCTGCACCTTCACCTTCAATATCAAACCATGAATCAGTATAACTTACTTCCATTGCTACTTTATCATATACTGATTTAATTCCTAAATAAAATGCTGTATAACCTGATACAACTTCTGCGTATGGATATGCACCAACATAACCAACTTTTACATTTCCATCTGCATCATATCCTGTTGCCGGAATCTTATCTTCTTTAACGAGTTCTGCAATCTTCATACCTGCAACTACACCTGATACATAACGTGATTCGTATACCTTTGTAAATGAGTTGTAGAAATTGTCACATCCTGAAATTGCTGCATAATCACCTGTCATAGCTACAAAATCAACATCTGTGTACTTCTGAGCTGCTGCATACATATAATCCTGATGTCCGTATGAATTAGAAATAATTAATTTACATCCCTGAGCTACTAACTGGTCTGCTGCCTTACTAACTTCATCTGATTCAGAAATGTTGTACTTCCATACAATATCACTGTCAGATATTCCCAATTCTTTAGCTGCTTCCTTGATTCCGTTAATATGAGCTAATGTGTAACCTTCTGTTTCATCTCCAAGAAGAATTGCGCCAATCTTCTTAGCTGAGCTCTTATCACTACCTGAACCATTGTCAACTCTTTCTGCCTTCTGACCACAACCAACAAGGGCTATTGTCATTGCGCACACAAGCACTAAACTTAATAGTTTCTTCATTTGCTTTGTTCCTCCATCATAAAAAATAATTTCTTTCTTATTAGAAAAAATACTTTTTTATTTTATCGCATACTTTTGTTATTTGTAAACAAAATTTTACTAAATTTATTTTAATTTCTTACAAAATTAAGTTTTTTCTTTACATTTCCACATCCGTGTGTCCTTTAAATCCCTCACCAAACACTTCTGTAGCGGAAGAAACTATCATAAACGCTTCCGGATCAACTTCACTTACAAGATTTCTTACCTTTGTAAGATTCTGTTTATGCATAACGCACATAATAACTTCTGTATTTTCCATATTATATGCGCCCTTTCCTTCGACCAATGTGACACCCATATTAAGTTCGACCATCATTCTTGTAGCTATTATTTTTCGCTTATTGCTTACTATATAAACTAACTTTGCTTCATCGCTTCCATATAAAACCTTGTCCAAAATATAAGTCGATATAACAATCGCAACTCCTGCATACATTGACACTTCTATATCTTTAAAATATAATGCTGCCGCTGCTAAAATAAGTCCATCAATTATCAAATACATTTCACCGGATTTAACCTGCCTGTATTTTTGACGCAAAACTTTAATTATTATATCGATACCGCCTGTCGTGGTTTCCATTCTAAGACAAAGTCCCATTCCTGCTCCCATTAAAGTTCCACCTACTAATGCTGCTAAAATCTTATCGTGTGTTACAACATATCCCATTCTCTCAAATATTTCCATAAATGCTGATGAAACTACAAGAGTGTATAATGTTGACAACGTAAATCTTGCTCCAAATTTCCATGCACCTAAAATCATTATAGGTATATTCATAATCACAATTAAAGTACCTAATGTTATTGGTATAATTCTTGTCAAAATTACTGCCGCACCTGTCAAGCCTCCGGGTGCCAAATTGTTAGGGTCTAAAAACATAGAAATTCCTACTGCATATATACAGGCAGCAAAAGTAATAACTATATATCTGCATATGAATTTTGCTATTTTTTTTGCTTTTTCCTTATTTTCCACTTTCAATTATTCACCACTTCTTTTATAGTTCAAATTCATCGTCATCATCCAAAATCATTGTTGGCACAGCACAAGCCATTGAATTCATAGAGCAGTCTGCTGTTCCATTAACAATTTCTTTTTCAGTTGCATTCTTGTCCTCAACCTTTACATTAATATGTCCCTGTCCTTTAGCCACTCCTGCATCAAGCATTGCTACGATGTCATCAATCATCTTATCGTCATTCATTATTAACTGCCTCCTTGTAAAATATTTATTATGATACCACAATTATAATTGCGATTAATTCAAAGCAATTATTATGTTATCTTTGCATCGATAATTATTTATTAATAATATTATACTTTCTTGTAAGTTTTATTAATAAATTTATTATTTCATTAATAATTATAACACCATTATTCAAATTTCTGTTTTTTTATTTACCTTTTATCATCTCATACACTTTTTCTGCATTGATGTCATGTCCGTTTTCTTCTATTACTTTAACTATTTTTTCTATCGTTTCCCTATCTTCTTCTAAATCTTCAGCGATTTCTTCAATGCTTTTTCCTTTTTGCATCTTTTTATTTACCATAGATATTAACATTAACATTTCACCTTGCTTCAATCCTTGCTTCAATCCTTGCTCTATTCCAGCCTTTTCTCCATCACGGTACGCATCCCGCCTTACATAGCCCATTGTTTCTTCTTCATCATATTCCGTTAACAAACTCATAATTACCTCCGCCTTATGCTCTGTTAGGAAGTCTTGTAATATGTTATTTTTTATGCAGTAGGACACTGCATTTTCAACTGCTTCTTCCACCGAGTCATACTTCTTTTGATTTTCATTTATTCTGTCTATAAGTATAACATATTCCTTTAAAATTTGGCACTTGGATAATAATTCTTCATTATGTCCTTTGTTTATGTTAAGCACTGTTGCTGTCCATTCAAACTGACCTTCGTTCTGTAATGCTGAAAATGCATCTGATAGCCTCAATATTACTTTGTCTTTTATTTTCCGTTTTCCATTATACAACACGTAATACTGCGGCGTCGGTATTTTTATAAGCTTTTCGCTGTATATGTTAAGCTTATTTGCCTTTATGTATTTTGAAAATAGTCTTGCGCTGTAAAGAATTCCTCTTAGAGGCATGTTCGGATATCCAAATAGCATGCAAAAAATCCTGTCTTTATACTTTCTGTTTATTCCCACCTTTATACCTCCTCGTCAAAGTAGTATTAGTTGCTTATTGTATGTGTTTCTTTCAATTATACATACTGTATGAGATATTTCAAGCATTTTATTTATAATCCGAGAATTGGCAAATAAAATAGTGCCATCTTGCAATGAAGCATGGCACTATTCTATATTTTTTTGTAATTATGTAATTATTTACACTACATTTTTAATTTCTAAACAACTTTTATTTCTAGAAATTTTTTATTCTTAAACTTCTTATTTCTTAACAACTTTTTTCTTAGTCCATTTGCCATAGATACGTTTATTATCAACGATTCTATATGCTCTGGCTTTAACGTAAAGTTTCTTTGCTTTTGCTAAGTTTTTACTTGAAACCTTAAAGATATAAGATTTCTTATTTTTCTTAACAAGTTTTGTCATTGTAGCTTTTTTGGCAAATTTCTTTGAAGATGAAAGTTTTACCTGATAGCCTGAAATATTGTTAATTTTCTTAAATGTAATTATTAACTTCTTTACAGATGCTTTCTTTGTAATTTTTGCACTCTTAATCTTTGCTTTGCTAACTTTTACAGCCTTTGCCTGATTCTGGCCATTTATTGTATCCTGACTTGTAACTGTTGTCTTAGCAAAATCATCTTTCCTAGTTGTTGTATCTGATGACTGAGCTTTTGTTGTTTCGCCCTGTCCATTGTTTGTTGTCACTTCACCAGGTGTTTCACCCTTTCCTGTTGTCTCACCAGGATTATCTGACTTAGTTGTTGTCACTTCATTTTTAGTAGTTGTTTCCGGCTTAGTTGTTGGTTCTTTTTCACCTGTAACTTTTATTGTTGAAGAAATACCTTTTGACTCTTTTCCATTTAATACTGCTTTGACTTCTACAGTACGGGTTCCGGCATAAATCTTATCAATTGTATAATTTCCTGCTGCAACTGATGATAATTTTAATGTTCCATCAACATATACATTGTACAACTGACCTTTATCATTCTGTTCCTGTGTTGCCCTAAATGTAACTGAAATCACATTATCTGCAGGCGTTCCTAAAACAAGGCCTGTTGCATCTGTAGGTGCATTTTCATCAACTGTTGTTTCTTCCTGTTCACTTTCATAATCTGATAAATCAGGAGCTGTAGTAGGCTTTCCATATTTTACAAGAATATAAACCTGCTTATTGCCACTAACAAGTTTAATTGTGTTATATGTATTTTCAGTCAACGTATTTTTAACAGAAAATTTGAATACTCCGTTAAGCGTACTTAATGACTTTTTATTCAAATAAGCATTCGTATTTTCTGATGTATAGATTCCCTGATATTCCATGTAAAATGTATCATTTGCATCCAATAATTTGACACCTGCATTGAAATCATTTCTTAGCACTCTATATGAAATTTCAACTCCGTTAGATACTCCAAGCGACGTATATTCACTATCATCTTCATACTCCTTAGTTGTTTCTATCTCTGTAATATCATAGTAAAGTTTCAATACAAGTGAACCATCTTCTGCAATTACGCCACTCTGAACTGTGCCCTCTACTTCAGGATTAAATTTGTATCCCTGATATGTAATTGCTACAGCTGTTACTTCATTTCCAATCTTTCCTGACTTCTTTTCTGTATTAAAAAGATTGTAATTTCCATTTCCATCTGACAAATAATGTTCAACCTTATATGTTGATTTTGTTGTGACTTCTCCATCGCCTGTTGTTGTCATTGAATGTGGTTTTGCAACTATTTCTGTTCCATCTGAGAATGAAACTTTAACATCTTCATCTGTTGTGTTATAAGCTGTGTATGTCATTTCGCCGTCTGCATTTTTAAATGCACACGCAAGCGGATTATCACTTGTAACTGTCAAATCAGGTGTACCATTTTTCTGCATTGCCATAATCCAGTTAAATGCATGTGCTTTTGATTCACCTGCTTCCGGGTCACACTGTTCATCAAAATACTCCAATGCTTTGTCAGGGTCTGCCATTGCAAGATATTCACTCCAAATTTCATTCCAACGCTTTGGATTTTTTTCATTTTTACCATTATAATTCTTTTCATTTCTTTCTGCTGTTTTCCAGTTTGTTAAAATGAAGTCCTTATTAGCTGCTGCATAAAATGAAGCAGGAGTCATAGGTAAAATGTTAATTCCCTGTATCTGTAAAGGTTCATCAGTCCACCATGCTGCATAAGTGTATTTTCCACCCCATACCATTGATGCCTGACTATATTTAGCGTTTTCGCCTTTTCCTTCTGTATACTGTTCATCTAAAATATCGCCATCAGTATCAAACCAGTAGCAATTTACTGAAGATACTTCTGTTGCATATAAGTACATTCCAAGTGATGTCAATTCTTTATTACCTGTAGCCTGACCATATAAAATAAGTCCTGCCCATGCATTAATTGCTTCTGAACTTGATTCCTGGTTATTTCCATCACCAAAGTTTGCATGACCTGATGCCCATGAATGTCCTTCATATGTTGAAAAATATCTTAAAAATGGATATCTTGAATTTGAATTATTTTCTTCATATGTTGCAAAATCTCCAATTATTTCATTAATTACATTTTGATATTTCTGAATAAATTCAGGGTCACGCATTGCTACCTGAGCTGCTGCATTTACAAAATATCCGTAATGGAAATGATGATCCGTCATACCATCTACTGTATAGTAAGCCTGAGGGAATCCAAATAAGCTTCCTACTTCTTTATCATAATAAAAATATTTGTCATCATCTTCACCATCTGCTGTAAACCAATCAGCCAATTCATTTTCTATGCCTTTTAATAATTTATCAGCTGATTGTGTATCTCCACAAGCTTCTGCTGCTTCCATAACCTGAATTGCACGATTCAATTTCTTACCTGTGTCGTATGTGTTTACTTCATATGACTCTTTTGTAAGTCCACCATCATCTGTAGGACCATATACATCCATAAAATCATTTACATGTCCCTGAAGTGTAGCTTTGTCTGACTCATCAATACCCGGTAATGTTGGAAGAATTCCTGTATATTGTAATGTAGTCTGATAAGAATCACCAATCAAATACTTCATTGTTCCTCTGATTGTTCTTGCAGTATAATCCATGTAGTCATATCCGCTCATATTCTTATACTGATGTGGCAAAATTCCCATTACAGTACCATCTGCTGTACTTTCAGCCTTTTTATCAACTGTATATTTGTATGTTGTCTTAATTTCAGCACCATTCTGTGTAAATGATGTTTTTGTACCTGTTATAAAATTATAAGCATATGGTGCAAATGCATCTTTAACTTCCTGCGCATCTGCATCCTTCTTTCCATTTGATTCCATTAACCAAGCCATAGACATATAAGCTCTGTCTGATGGTAATGTAAATGTTAAATCACCCATTTTGTTATCAGCATATTTTGCTGTTGCATCTGCCTGTGATACTTTTGTACCTTCAGGCAAATATACTGCATAGTAATCATAATCACTATATCCTGATATTAAATCTGCATTATCATATACTCTGATAATTAACTGTGTTGAATCTTCTAATGTATTTCCGTTGTAGTATGCAACTTCACTAGGAAGTGTTCTAGGTCTTTGTAATGTAATTGTATTTCCACCTTCAACCTGGAAATATGCAAATGGGCTTCCCTGTACCATTGTTGTCTTCAAATACTGTGATGAATCATTTGCATTTTCCATTACAACGTCTGTTAACCACTCATCTGATTTGTCAACTTTTGTACTTGCAAATGTATAGTCTGTGCCTACAATAAAATCAGACATTGTTCCCATACTGTTCATCGACATTACAACAGTCTGTGTATATGTATCTTTTATAATCAAAGTAGATGGCTTTGATACATACATTCCATTTGTATTACCACAATATGCCATAGGTATTGCATAAGCACATTCCCCAAATGCTGATGTACTGTAATTCCATAACATTGATGATGAAAAACCACCAACATCTATTGCATTTGTGTTTGCATCATAATTGTCTGTTGTAAATCTGTAAGTTCCCTGATTTGCCCTTGTTGGCAACTTATCTAACAACATTTTGTTTGTCTGTACAACATCTTTATTTCCATCCCAATAAGACCATGTACCTGTTACTTCCTTAGCAATACTTCCTAACTGCTCTGCCTGAACTTTTTTCGTACTTTCAGGTGCTGTAATCGGTGTTGCTACCATTGTTGCTGTAAGTAAAACTGCAACTGATTTTTTTAAATTACCTTTCATCCGCCTCCTCCTTTGTTGTATGTATTTATTAGGATTGCAAGAGTTCGTAGTATGTAACAATCCTTAAAATTTCTTTATATCTTTGTATTAAAAAGGTGCTTTCCGATAAAGGAAAGCACCTTTTTGCTTAGTGGTTATATTTTAATAGAAGTCTGACCAGTTTGTATTTTTATTAACATCGATTAAAGTATCTGTAGAATCTCCTGCTTCTCCACCTATACCACTTGTAGTTATTACGTCTTTTGTATCAAATTCTATTATATCCATTTCCGGTCTTATATATTTCTTTTTCATTAGAACGCCTCCTTTGCAAGATATTTATCAATTATAGCTTTCTGAGCAGCATCACAATTCTTATATCCTGCTTCTTTTACTGCATTTGCAACATAATAAATTGATCTTGCATTATCTGTTTCATTTACATCTGCATATATTGAATATTTATCTCCGTTATGATATGTAATTGTTGCATATCCTACACCAACAAACTTCTTTTCATAGTTACCTGTTTTAATCTTAATGATTGAGCCACAGAACTTACCTACTTCATCATTGTACCATCCACTGTTTGCTATATCTAAATTAGTATATTTGCTGTCTTTATTAAGTACATTTCCATTTGCACTAAATAAATCAAATGTTGTAATAAGAGTTCCTGTTGTTACAAAATCTTTATTTAAAATATCTGATGCAGCAATGTCATTACCTGATGTAATAACTGTCTGGAATCTTAAACCTGTTGGAGTTGCCAATCTAACGCTTGCACCTTTTTGCATTGCTACATTTAATTTAATACTTGTAACTGTAATATCACTATTAACAGTAATTTTTTCACCTGAAGCATATGCTACACTATTTGTTTTATCATAATAACCCTGTGCATTATCGCCAAATGTATATGTGCTTCCTTCTTCTACTTCTGTAGGAGTTCCGTCTACTGTTACTTTGTATTTTGTTTTTTCAGTTGCCGAAACAACTTTAAAATATATTGTAACAGTTTCGCTTCCATAATGATTTGTTACTACTAATTTATTGTATTCTTTACTAAATGAAGTCTTTGGAATTTCTATATCAGCACCTTCACGAGGTATAATTGTTTCTCCATTCAATTCAACTGATTTAAACTTAGCAGCTAACGTAAATGCCGCATAAAGATTGTCACCGTGCATTTCCGGTTTAACTGACACTTTATCTGATGCTTTATTTGCGATATAATATAACATTGTATTTTTTGAATCTTTAACTTCAGTCCAATCTTTAATTGTTGACGGGTCAAGCGTCTCTGTTGTTTCCTCTGACCCTGTTGTTTCTGTTTCTTTAGAAGGTACTGTAACACTAATCTCTGAAATATCTGATTCGCCTGCTTTATTTACTGCACTAACACCAAATTTGTATGTTTGTCCAGCTTTAAGCCCCAACTCTTCAATTGTAACAATTCCACCATTTGTTATATCTTTTTTATATTCACCATCTAAATAAAATTTATAACTTGTAGCTGTTGCCACATTAGCAAATGCAATTGTATAATTTGTCTTTAAATCATTAACATTGGCAACTAATCCTGTTGGTGCTACTGGTTTCTGTAATTCTGTGCTTTCTTCAGTTGAAGTATCAACTTTATTACCCGTTGCAACAATAAAAGTAACATACTGTGTTTCATCTTTGCTTGTTACTTTAACAACATTATATGCATTATTATTAATCCAAGTTTTTGCATTTACATGAATTTCAGCAGATGCATATGCCTGAACACCTTCTGCTCCCTCTTCAACTTTTACGCCGTTTATTTCTAATGTTGCATCAGGATATACTCCATGCCATGTAACATTCATAAACATTTCACCATAGAAATTTAAGTTTCCATCACCTTTTGTCATCCAATTTACAATATCTCCAGTTGATTGTGATGTATCAACAGCCACTCTCCACTTTGATTTTGTTGTCTCTGCCCCTTTCATATAGGATTCACCTTTGTTTTTATAATCATAAGTAAGTTGACTATAATCTGTATCAGCCTTTGCCTCTCTTGGATTGTAAATCGTAAGTGATGTTACAACCATTGCTATCGCACATATTATTGCGATTATTCCTTGTTTCTTCTTTGAAATAACATTCATGTTTTTTCCCCTTTCAGTTAAAATATTCTGTCAAATCATATACTGATTTTCCATTTCCTTAGATAATTTTACCAAATTAAAACAGTTTTTTCAATTACCCATAGTCATAGTTGTATACTTTTTATTTACTTTTTCCATTTTACTCACTATTTTACTATTTTTTATCATATTATTTAACAATTTACAGTCATATATTTTGTTGATTATGTACAATTTAAAACATTTTTATCTTTTCAAGCATAAAAATGTTTTTACTATTTTTGTGATTTTGCACAAGCAAGCGTATTAAATGTTATCGCAAACATTATAAAACGCCATTTAAAAAGTTGCCGAAACATTTTTATTATTATTCAAATATTTCAATAATTTCTTAAACGGCGTTTATTTTATCGCAATAATTATTTATTTAATTTTCTTTCCCAGCATCTCTAACTCTTCCATTTTAATACAATTTGGTATTGTATTATTCTCTACCATAAAAACTACATCATCATATTTCATCCATACAACCGATTCAAGTTCTTCTTTTTGAATATCGAATTTGTCAGCCTCCATATTTCTTTCTATATAATAGATGTTACTTACCTGATTATCTATAAATTCTTCGCCGTAGAATACATTTGTTCTTTTTCCTACCGTTTGCCCACAATACACAAACTCATTTTCATTAGCATCTATGCCAAGTTCTTCTTTCAGTTCTCTAATCGCTGACGGAATAAAATCCACTCCCGCCGGAATGTGTCCTGCACTCGAGCAGTCAAGACACCCCGGATGCGAGTCTTTGTTTTTACTTCTTTTCTGCAAGAGAATTTCCATACTTCCATTGTTTTTGCGAACCACCCACACATGAGACGTTCTATGTCTTACCCCCGTCTTATGTGCTACAGTTCTTTCAACTGTTTCTCCTGTCGGATTTCCATTTTCATCAACCACATCTAATATTTCCATTGTCATCTCCATCCATATAATTATTTCTTTATTTTCTTTATTTTTTTAACTGTCGACCATTTAGTGTATATTTTGCCACTACCTGCTTCTCTGTAACCACGTACTCTAAAATAATATGTTTTCTTTTTACTTAATTTTCTAAATTTGCATGTTGTCTTTGTTGTTGTCATTTTTTTCTTTGAGGCAAATTTTTTATTTGTCGAATATTGAATTTCATATCCTGTCGCTTCTGCAATTTTATTAAAACTGATTTTTTTTCTTGTCAGTTTCTTAATTGATGTTTTATTCATTGTAAATGTTGAATTAACTGTTTCAGCCGATGCAACAGCTTCAACTCCTTCTACATAATCATCTGCAGCCATAGGATATGTAGCATAAAAACTTTTGGTCTTGTAATCGTCATTTCGTGTATGGTCTTCAAATACATCTCCCTTTAGAAAATATTCATAAGCATGCCCATGATTATAATTTGCCGCATCCCATGTTGCATCCACATTGTAATACAGATTTCCCAGTTTAACTATATTCCATCCGTGATATACATCTGTATTTGTTCCATGGCCTGCTATCACTCTGGATGAAATCCCCTGCATTTTTGCCAATCTGTAAAACAAAGTTGCATATCCCTGACATACTGATTTACCTGTAGTCACTGCTGCATAAGCCGTAAATTTCATATTGTTATCGCTGTAATCATATGTTACATTGTGGCAAATATAATCATAGATAGTTTTTACTTTTTCATAATCTGTTGTTGTTTCCGTGAAGCCAAAACTCTCATTTATTATATTTAATTCTTGTGTCAACATCTGTTCCTGTTCTAAAGAAATAAAGTAATCTACATTAATTGTGTATTTTGTATAATATGTATTGCTTCCCTTCTCTTTACGCATAAGGGCGTTGTAGCTTGCTGCCATGCTTGACATTTGCCAATATAAATAATCTCCTTCGTCCGGATTTGTAGTTTCTGCAAATGCATTATTCCATATTCGATTAAATACTGCATACAAATCTTTGTCTTTTGTTCTTACATATACTGTTACTGTATTTGCGTGTGCCTTTACCTGTTCTCTAATTTGCGCTGAGGCATTTGCTTCGTCTGATGTATATTTTGTTACATCTACTCTGTATGGAATTTCTAACGCTGATACTTTGGTAGGTGCTGCTATAGACGAAAGCATAAGCACCACAGCTATAATTATTGAATATATTCTTTTCTTCATTTCTTCCCTCAAATTATTTATTTTATTATAGGGCTGTTACACTAACTTTAATTAGCACAACAGCCCCATTCATTATGTTTATTATTTTGTTTTCTTATATTTTCTTATATATGATGCTCCATCATAAGATAAAACTCTCTTGATTTTCTTAGAAGTTTCTCTTGTAAGAATGATTTTATAATTATGAACATCTTTTAATTTGTACTCAACTCTTTCAGATGCAACATAAATTTTTCTAACCTTTTCTTTCGTGCTTATGATTTTATCATAATCTAAATATGTGTCAGTTACATGAAGACACAACTCTCCTTTATACAATAACGTGCTTATTGTCATTGTGTAATCACCCTGGTCACCTTTCATTTTCCAGTTTCCAACCCAGTTAGAACTTGCTGTTATAAACTCATCCATTTCTTTATAAAGTTTTCCAGCCGGTTCATAATCATCTTTAACTTCTTTTAATGTGCTTAATGCTGAAGCCAAATCTCCTGCTTCTGCAACCGGAACAGCCTTTTCATAAATAATCTTGCCATACTGTGCTGCACTATCTGCGTATCCTTTTATTAACTTAAATACTGCAGTTGCTTCGTCTACATTTCCTTCTGATAAAACTTTCATTGCATAAGCGTATCCGTATTCATCGTATGCTGCTTTTACATTTTTATCTGCTTCATAAACGGCATTGATTGTTGACCATGCTTCTGTTACATAAGCTAATTTATACTGTGCTAATGCTATTCCTGTCTGACAATTTAGTTTTACTTTATCTTCTGTTGCTGTATTATATCCTTTTGTATAATAATCCAATGCTGCTTCATACTGTTCACCCTGTGCTGACTGCTGTCCTAAATTGTAGTAAGACTGTGAAAGTAAATTATTTGTTCCTTTGTAGCCTGTTGTTTTTTCAAAATACTTTAATGCAGTTTCAAAATCCTGCTGGTTAAATGCAAGAAATCCAATCTGATAATTTGCTTCCTTTAATACTTCTTTACTGTTTCCAAATCCATGAAGGTTTTCACAAATTTCAATTGCTTTCTGGAATTCACCCTGATTGTTGTATTCTTTAGCAACTTTAACCTGATGATTTGGCCCGATTACTGTAAGGTAAACTATTGCAAATATTATGACTGCTACGCTGGCAATACAAGCTGCAATTGCTGCTGCCATTTTCTGTTTCTTCTTGCGTGCATCTTTTCTTTCGCCTTCACGTTTTTTTCTTTTCTCTGTTCTAAGAGTTATATCATATTTTCTCTTAGCGTAATCGTACATTTCTTCACAGTTCTTGTACCATCTTAATGTTTCAAGAATCTCTACAACTTTTTTAAGATTTTCGGAATCCTCTAATACAATCAACTCTTCGCATTGATTGTATTTGTCTTCGTATTCCTGATCCATCTTTTGTCCAAATTCTTCAGGATTAGTTATCTCAGGATGTGCTTCAAATATATCATCCTTTATCCATTCACTTCCGTCATCTTCGCATACAACTTTGGTTATTTTTAATTTAAATTTCTTTGCCTCTTTATCTTCTATTGGCAAATGTACATTGTTTCCAAATTTTGCTCCCGGCTCTAAATGGAGTTTCAAATACTGATGCTCAATTTCTAATATATTTTCTTCTGCTTCATCTGATGCATAAATTGTCAAATCTACTTCTGACAAAACAGCATCACAGATATTCATAAAATTAATTGTTAAAAGATTTCTTTCGCTTACAGTGTCATACTGCAATACGCCTCCCTCTATTAGGACAGGACATCCGTAAGTCCACTGATTATTTTCAAGTGTTAATATATCTTCGTATCTCTCAGCCATCTTTTTATCTCCTATTGTTATTACTTGTGAAGTATTGTTTTGACGTGTTTATTTTATAGACTTTTTGTTTGTTACGTATTTATTCTATTTATCTAAACACATCCGTAATTTCTTCTCAATTGTATTTTTATATTTACATCTTTTGTATTTTACCACAAATATCATTTATAAGGAAGAGTTCATGTTAATTTGAATAATTAAAAGCTTTTGGTTTTTTTGGAATATTGTGGATTGTTTCATGGCGAAAGTGTTCCAACTTATATGTTACACTTCAATCACTTGAAACATAATAAAACACTCCATTCTAAGATATTCAAGTCAATGTATAATAACTTGTTTCTTAGAATGGAGTGCTCTCTATAATTACATTCAAATTCCTATATTCAAATAGTAATTTCCATTATGTTGCTTTAACTCCTATATTAAAATAGCAACTACCATAATACTACTCTAATTACTATATTCTTTAAATTTCTTCTCAGCTGCCTGTAACTTGTCATAATTAGTTACATATTTTTTAGCATCTGAGTTGATTTTGTTGTACATATATCTTGCATCTTTTATTGTATCGCCACTATTCTTAGTTACAGTGCCGATGGCATCAATTGCTTCAATTGCAGCCTGAGCAATTTCAGAAGAATTCTGGTATGTAACTGAGCCGGATTCTGTTCCCGGAAGTTCATATACAATTACAGGTGTTCCTTTTTCAACATATCCATAAATCTTTTTTGCAGTAAGATATGGAAGATTTATACAACCATGAGAACCATCTGTTTTGTAGAAATTGCTTCCAAACTGACTTTTCCATATTGCGTCGTGCATTCCTATATCTTCATCAAATGGCATCCAATATGATACTGTTGACTCATATGTTTCACCTACAAGCACTGAATATCTTTCCTTGTATGTAATTCCATAAGTACCTGTATGTGTTCCATGCTTTGTAGAAACATTTCCTGAAACAAAATCAGTATCTAAAACTTTCTGACCATCTTTGTATACAAACAAATGTTGTGAAGTCAGATTAATTTCTACATATGAATCTCCATAATCCTTTTTGTCATGACTTGCAGCCTCCTGGTAATAAACAGGCTTTCTTTCACCGCTTTCACCATTTTCAATCTGCTGCATTAAGCCCTCAGATTCCTTAGCTGTATTAAGCCACCAACCGTAATCACCGCCTTTAACTTCTACAGTCTTTCCATATGTTGTTTTAAATTCTCTGTTTGAAAAAATTGTGTCGTACTTCTTTCGTATTGAGTCAACAAATTCATCAACTTTTTCCTTACTTAATGAAACATTATTTCCATCAACAACAAGCCAACCTGAAATAACACTTCCGTCAACGACTTCCTGAGTATCACCAAAATTATATGTAATTGTTGTTCCCGTGTATTTATTTAACTGATTTAAAACTGTTGTAAGCTGTTCACTGTCAGATGCAATATTAGGCACGCGATAACATCCTTCTTTATCCAAATCAACTTTTTCTTTTAAAGAAGAGATAGTATTTTCAAGGCACTCAATTGTTTTCTTTTTATTAAGAAAGTTCCCTTGCTTAGCTTCAACTATTGTATATCCGTTATTATAATCAGATATAGATGCATTAGTCGGCTTATCAGCATATTTAGAATCTAAACCTTTTAAGTTGTTTACAAATTCAGCAAGTTTGTCGCTATCATATTCTATCATCTGCTTCTCTTCATGATTTGTACCGGTTGCAGTAAACCAAACAAATTGATTCTGCTCTTTTACAAGATTGTCCAATGACTCTCTTGAAACTACTTTCATATCAATATCTTTTCCTGCAAGAGTTTCAATATATGTAGCTGACTTTTCTTTACCTCTTTCAGTAATTGTAAGTTCATAATCCTTTATAGCATTTTCAACTTCATCTGCTGTCAATTTAGATACATCTATTCCGTTAATATGTGTTCCCTTGTAAAAATGAGTTGTATAATAAACCGTTCCATTTACATATATTGCCACCAAAGCTATGCATACTATTCCTATAGCAATTCCTATGTAATTTTTCAAATTAGAAAAAACAGGCTTATTTCTTTTTCTCTTCTTTACAGGTTTCTTTGATTTGTATCCTTTTCCACTTACACTCTCGTATCTGTCTTTTTTGTTGTTCTCCATTCGCACTCACCACATTCTTTTCATAAGTATATTAGAATTCAAGTAAAAAAATGATATAAGTTTGTATACTTTTCTTACTATACAGACCTATCTTATCATAATTATATCTTAACAGTGAGAAAATACAACCGTATGTTCTGTTGAAAAATAATTTTGTTAAAATTGCCTATTTAACTGCCTATAAAGCCATTTTTTTTAACATCTTTTACTGCTTATACCATATTTAAAAGTAATTTTTTATAATATCTTTTACTGTTGATATATCGTTAATTTTATATGCATATGCTCCACAAAATATTAAGCCTTCATCAACATTTCCACTTACGGCATTTATCAAAGCATCCGTGATACAATAAGGTGTCTCTAACATGTTGCATGTAGATACACATTGATGACATTTTATAGGTGCAATTCTCCCCTCTTTCTTAACCCTTTTAAGAAATTTGTTGTTTATTGCTCTTGCCGGCATTCCAACCGGACTTTTTATTATTTCAATATCATCTTTTTTACAATTCACATATGCCATCTTGTAATTTTCATGGGCATCACATTCTTTTGTGGCGACAAATGGAGTTGCCACCTGAATTCCTGATGCACCTAATTCGAATATACAATCTGCATCTGATTTATCATATATCCCTCCTGCAACAACAACCGGAATATCTTTTTCACATTTTTCTTCATATGTGTGTACAAAATCTATAATATCTTTTATTTCATCTGAGTATAATTTTGTTTTTGCCCTATTATCAAATTCTAAATTAACAGAATTTGCTTTCTGGCATACATTTATATTATTTATATTATTCGTTTCTGTTTTATTATACTTGTCTGTATTTTCTGGTTCGTCATTTCGGCATACATTATATTGTTCAATTTCATCCGGTTTAAATCCTAAATGCCCACCGGCATTTGGTCCTTCAACTATTACGCAATCAGGAGTCGTGTTATAATTTCTCTCCCATCTTCTAAATATAATTTGCGCAGCTTTTTTAGATGAAACTATCGGTGCTAATTTCACTTTACTTTTCCTTGCAAGTTCAGGCAAATTGAGTGGAAGTCCGGCTCCGGATATTATCATATCAACGCCTGCATCGATTGCAGCTTTAACATATTTATCATAAAATTTTGTCGCAACCATTATATTCGTCGCAATTATTCCACCATGACTGATTTCTTTTGCTTTCTTTACTTCTTTTTTTATTGCCCTCAAATTTGCTTCTATCGGATTTCTATCCCAGTCAGGCTCTTTATAACCTATTTGTGCCGTGCTTATTACACCTATTCCTCCCTCAAGCGCCACTGCCCCGGCAAGTCCTGAAAGACTTATTCCAACGCCCATTCCACCTTGAATGAGTGGAATTTTTGCCTCTAATTCTCCAATTTTTAATGATTTCATTTATATCTCCATATTTAGTTTGCCTAAATTTGTGTAGTGTTTTCATTTTTCCGTTTTTTTCAACTCAACTATTTATGTTTTCGATTTTTTATTTTCCAACTCTGCTATTTATGTTTTTGAATTCATATATTACATTTGCCTGAATCTTTCATATCTTTGATTTCTGATATATTCAGGATTTTTGTCTTTGTACTCATCAGCAAACTTTAAAATTTCTTTTTTTATTTCTTCAGCTATTATATCTACATTTTCAAGTGATGCCTGCTGTTCTTCTTCAATAATCCCATCAATTATACCTAGTTCAAGCAATTTATGAGATGTGCATTTCATCACGCTTGCAGCTTCATCCGCTCTTGAACCGTCTTTCCAAAGAATTGTTGCAAATCCTTCAGGAGAAAGTATTGAATACATTGCATTCTCAAGCATTAAAACTTTATTTGCCACTGCATTTGCCAAAGCTCCTCCGCTTCCTCCTTCGCCTATAACTATTGTAAGAACCGGAACTTTTAGTCCCGACATTTCAAATATACTTTTTGCAATCGCTTCTCCCTGTCCTCTTTCCTCTGCCTCAATTCCCGGATATGCTCCCGGCGTGTCTACAAAGCAAATAATTGGGCGGTTAAATTTTTCTGCCTGCTTCATAAGTCTGATTCCTTTTCTGTATCCTTCAGGCGATGGCATACCAAAATTTCTGGTAATATTCTGTTTTACATTTCTTCCTTTTTGCTGAGCTATTATCGTAAAATAGCTGCCATTGATTTCACCAATTCCACCTACAATTGCTCCGTCATCTCCATAAAATCTGTCACCATGTAATTCTAAAAATCTGTCAAATATTTCATTTATATAATCAAAACTATATGGTCTGTCTTTATCTCTGGCTATTTTAACGCGCTCCCATGGCGTAAGTATTTGTTCCATTTCTATGCCCTTTCGCTTTGCTTAATTAGATAAAATAAGAAATTCCAATGTTTTCTTCAATCTTGTTCTAGTCACAATTTTATCTATAAATCCGTGTTTCAATAAAAATTCTGCCCGTTGAAATCCTTCAGGGAGTTTCTGATGAATTGTCTGCTCAATTACTCTTTGTCCGGCAAAACCAATCAATGCTCCCGGTTCAGCAATTATTACATCTCCAAGCATTGCAAAACTCGCCGTAACCCCTCCTGTTGTTGGGTCAGTTAATACTGAAACATATAAAAGTCCTGCTTCATCATGTCTTTTAACTGCCTGGCTCGTTTTTGCCATTTGCATAAGAGACACTGTGCCTTCCTGCATACGGGCACCACCTGAACAGCAAAACATAACAACCGGTAATTTTTCTTCAGTTGCTTTCTCAAATAATCTTGTAATTCTTTCTCCTACTACGCTTCCCATACTTCCCATTATGAAATCCGCAGACATTACTCCAATCGCAACTTCTTTTCCTTTAATTGTTCCTTTTCCTGTAATTACAGCTTCATCAAGCCCTGTTAACTTTTGTGCTTTTTCTATTTTTTCAATATAATTTGGAAACTGTAATGGATTGTCCGTTACAATTTCCTTATCCCATTCTACAAAGCTACCCCTGTCTAACACCATTTCTATTCTTTGCTTTGCATTAATTCTGAAATAATGTTCGCATTTAGGGCATACATATTTATTTGCCACTAAATCCTCAGAATAGATTATTTCTTTACATTTAGGGCAGCGCATAAACATTCCATCAGGAACATTTGATTTGCTGCTTTCATTCTTTACTATTCTTTTCGGAGTTTTTTTCAACATTTCTTTTAACATTTTTTAACCTCTGATTTCAAAGCGTCCATATTTTTACAACCCATTTTTATCTCTATCCCCGGGCATCATAATTTTTATTGTCTTTAGCACATGACTATTCATTGCAATGATTTTTAACCTCTATCATCCAAACGTCTGTTGATTTCCAGCGCATTTCCTTTGGCAAATTCATTTGAATTAATAATTTCATACTGTAAATCTAAATTCGTTTTTATCCCATCAATTACAACTTCCCCTAGCGCACTTCTCATTTTCTCAATAGCCTCTTTTCTGTCGTGGCCGTGAACTATTATTTTTGCCACCATCGAGTCGTAACACGAAGGAATTTTGTACCCGTGAAACAATGCGGAATCTACCCTTATTCCATTTCCTCCCGGGAAATGAAGTTCATTTACGGTACCCGGGCATGGGATAAAATGATTGTCAGGGTCTTCTGCATTTATTCGACACTCTATTGCACATCCCGAATGTTTTACATCGTTCTGTGTCATTGTAAGTTTTTCACCTGCTGCTACCATTATCATTTCTTTTATCAAATCAACTCCTGTCACCATTTCTGTCACAGGATGTTCTACCTGAATTCTTGTATTCATTTCCATGAAATAAAAATGTTCACCATCTTTATCAAGCAAAAATTCTATTGTTCCTGCACTGTAATATTTTGCAGCCTTTGCGGCTTTAATTGCCGCTTCTCCCATTTTCTTTCTTACTTCTTCTTTTAAAACAACCGAAGGAGTTTCTTCAACTAACTTCTGATGTCTTCTTTGAATACTGCAATCTCGCTCTCCTAGTTGTAATACATTTCCAAATTTGTCCCCTATAATCTGAAATTCGATATGTCTTGCATTTTCCACAAATTTTTCTATATACATCTGGTCATCACCAAAGGCAATTTCTGTTTCTTTTTTTGCAGTTTCAAATAATTTTACAAAATCTTCGCTTTTTCTTACTTCCCTCATACCTTTTCCGCCACCGCCGGAAACTGCCTTTACTATTACCGGATAACCTATTTCGTCAGCTATTTTCTTTCCCTGATAAGCATCTGTAAGAGGCTCATTTGTTCCCGGAACTACAGGTACTCCTGCTTTAATCATAGTTTGTCTTGCTATAGATTTATTTCCCATATTTATCATACTTTCTACTGAAGGCCCGATAAATTCTATATTGCATTCATTACATATTTTTGCAAATTTGCTGTTTTCTGATAAAAAACCAAATCCAGGATGTATCGCATCTGCCTTTGTAGCAATTGCTGCACTTAATATTTTTTCTATATTTAAATAACTATCTTTTGATTTATAAGAACCAATACACACACATTCATCCGCAAGTTGTGCATGAAGTGCATCTTTATCTACTTCTGAGCAAACTGCCACTGTTTGAATTCCCATTTCTCTACAAGCTCTTATTATTCGAACAGCGATTTCGCCTCGATTTGCTACTAGAATTTTTTCAAACATCTACTTTCTCCTTTTCGACTAACAACATTTTCACTGTATTGCAAATACAAGTTCTGCCTGTGCGCAAAGTTCTCCATCCACATACGCTTTTCCTTCACCTATACCAAGTGGTCCACGCACTCTAGTCATTTCCACTTCCATTCTAAGCACATCTCCCGGAACAACTTTTCTTCTAAATTTAGCGTTTTTAATTCCACCAAACAAAGGAGTTTTTCCTTTATATTTATCGTCTGATAATAAACTGACAGCTCCTACCTGTGCCATTGCTTCAATAATAAGCACTCCCGGCATTACAGGCTGATCCGGAAAATGTCCTGCAAAAAACGGTTCATTATAGCTTACACATTTAATTCCTACTGCTCTCTTTCCTACTTCCATTTCTTCTATTCTGTCTACAAGTAAAAACGGCTGTCTGTGAGGAATTATATCCATTATTTCCTTTGTGTTTAACATATTAATCTCCATTCTGTTGCAAATGTGCAACCTTTTTAGCATTTAAGATTCATTATTTCTATAAAGCGATTCTTCACTTTTCTAATCTTCTAATTAATACAGTTTCTTATTTGCTAACTTTTACGATTACCTGTCCATACTCTACTAAATCTTCATTTTCAACCAGAATCTCTTCAACTACGCCATCACATGTTGCACTAATTTCATTCATTAGTTTCATGGCTTCAATGATTCCTATTGTTTGACCTTTTTTTATTTTGTCTCCCACCTTAATAAACGGTTCTTCCCCCTCAGCTCTTGCCGCATAAAACGTTCCAACCAAAGGACTTTTTATTTCTTCTAAATCATCACTTTGTCCTTCATTTTCATTCACGCCCACAGTTCTAATAGTTTCTACATTTGCATCAGGCAAATTGCCTGGAACTGTTAAAGCTGCCATTGCCACACTCTGTTCTGCCTTTATATTTAATTTAAAATTTCCTTCTTCAACTGATAATTCTGTTATTTTTGATTTATTAACCTTATCTATCAGCTTTTCTATTTGTTCATAATCCATTTTAATTTCCTTTTCATAATCATAATCATTTATTTTTTCAGCTATTATGCTTCAAATTTTTTAACCATTATGCTGCCGTTATGTCCACCAAAACCTAATGAATTACTTATGGCATAATTTACTTTTCTATTAACAGCCTCAGGTGTGTAATTCAAATCCAATTCTTCATCTTTTACTTTAAAGCCTGCTGTTTTATGGATGTAATCTTCCATAACCGATTTGATACATACGATAAATTCCACAGCCCCTGCTGCACCTAACATATGACCTACCATCGACTTTGTTGAATTTACATTTAAATCATATGCTTTATCACCAAATGCTTTTTTAATTGCCATTGTTTCAAATAAATCATTATGATGTGTACTTGTTCCATGTGCATTTATATACTCAACCTGCTCAGGTTTTACATTTCCATCTTCCATCGCAAGCATCATAGCCCTTGCTGCACCTTCACCATCTTCGGCAGGTGATGTAATGTGAAATGCATCACATGTTGCTCCATATCCTGCAACTTCACCATATATCTTTGCTCCGCGCTTTATTGCATGCTCGTATTCTTCTAATACAACAACTCCTGCACCCTCTCCCATAACAAATCCACTTCTTTCTTTGTCAAATGGGATTGAAGCTCTTAAAGGATTTTCCTGTGTTGAAAGTGCTGTAAGTGCTGCAAATCCGCCAACTCCAATTGGGCAAACTGATGCTTCCGTTCCACCTGCAAGCATAATATCTGCATCGCCATACTGAATGTATCTGAATGCTTCTCCTATCGAATGTGTTCCTGTTGCACATGCAGTTACGATGTTTAAACACTTGCCTTTACAGCCAAACTGAATTGCCACATTTCCTGCTGCCATATTTGTAATCATCATCGGAACTAACATCGGGCTAATTCTTCCCGGTCCTTTTTCAAGTAACTTTTTATGTTCTCTTTCCATCGCCTGCAAGCTTCCAACTCCTGAGCCTATAGAAACACCCATTCTGTTTTTATCTGTTTTTTCCAAATCAAGCCCTGAATCTTCAACTGCCTGTTTCGCCGCTGCTACTGCATACTGAGAAAACAATTCCATTCTTCTTGCTTCGCGCTTATCCATATATTTTGTAGCATCAAAATCTTTAACTTCTGCTGCAAGTTTTACCTTAAAATCCGTAGTATCAAATTTTGTTATCTCTCCGATTCCTACTGTTCCTTTTTTCACATTTTCCCAAAATGTATCTATGTCATTACCAATTGGTGATATTATTCCTAATCCGGTTACTACTACTCTTCGTTTCAAATTCCCATACCTCCATCTACTCCGATAACCTGTCCTGTAATATATCTTGCTCCATCAGATGCCAAAAACAGCGCCGTCTGTGCAATATCATTTACATTTCCAAGACAATTAGCCGGAATTCCTGATAAAATCTGTTTCTTCACATTTTCATCCAGCTGACCCGTCATATCAGTTTCAATAAATCCGGGTGCAATTGCATTTACAGTTATATTTCTGGAAGCCATTTCTTTTGCCAGCGATTTAGTCATTCCTATTATTCCTGCTTTTGAAGCACTGTAATTTAATTGTCCTGCATTTCCATGAACTCCAACTACTGAAGACATGTTAATTATCCTTCCGTTTTTTTGTCGCATCATTTGTCTTGTTACATTTTTCATACAATTAAATGTTCCTTTTAAATTAACATCTATTACATCGTCAAATTCCTGTTCTGACATTCTGAGCAAAAGATTATCTTTTGTAATCCCTGCATTGTTTACAAGAATGTCTATTCTTCCATAAGTTTTTACAACATATTCCATCATTTCTTTTACTTCATCAAATGAGGCTACATTGCATTTATAAGCTTCTGCTTTTCCCCCTGATTTAATAATTTCGTCAACAACATTTTCTGCCTTTTCCTTAGAGCCTGCATAATTTACTATTACAACTGCGTTATTTTCAGCAAATGTCTTTGCCACCTTAGCGCCTATTCCTCTGGAAGCTCCTGTAACAATTGCTACTTTATTACTTAACATATTTCTAATCCTTTCAGTTTTTCTAAATCATCCACTTTTTCAATATTTATTACCGTTACATCTTTATTGATTTTTTTAACAAATTTAGAAAGTGTTTTCCCCGGTCCTATTTCAACAAATGTATCAACTCCATCATCTATCATTTTTTCAACACTCTGCATAAATTTTACAGGTGATGAAATCTGTTTTTTTAGAAGTTCTTTTATTTGTGAATTATCATATATGTAACTTGCATTACAATTTGCCACATACGGCATTTTAAGTTCTTTAAACTCAACATTTTTCAATTCTTTTTCCAGCTTATCTCCTGCCCCTTTTAGCATGGCAGAGTGAAATGGTCCGCTTACCTTAAGTGGCAAAACTCTCTTTGCTCCATTTTCTGCTAAAGTTTTTGAAGCTTTCTCTACTGCGTCAGTTTCACCTGTTATAACAATCTGACCCGGACAATTATAATTTGCAACTGCCACTTCTCCTTCTGTATTTTTGCAAATATCATCAATTTTATCTGCATCCATTCCAAGCACTGCTGCCATTGTTCCTTTACCATCCGGAACTTCTTCATCCATAAACATTCCTCTTTTTCTTAGGAGATAAACCGCATCCTCAAATGTAATTGTTCCGCATGAATAAAGGGCTGCATATTCTCCAAGACTTAATCCTGCACACACGTCAGGCTTTACTCCTATTTTTTCAATCTGTTGTAAAATTGCTGCGCATACTGTAAACATTGCTGCCTGTGTATACTGTGTATTGTTTAAATCTTCATTTTCTTCAAAGCACATCTTTTCCATATCAAATCCAAGAATCTTCGATGCTTCTTCAAAATATTTTTTACTGTCTTCATATTTATCAAAAAAATCTTTTCCCATTCCAAAATACTGAGCACCTTGTCCCGGAAAAATAAATGCCGTCTTTCCCATGTTTCCTCCTAACTTTGAGTTATAATTCATGTTTTTTATTTGATACACACTTACTTTTATTTTTTTGTTCAAAAAATTTCAATTAATTTTTATAATTTCAAAAGTTTTTCTGCCTGATTTTCCATTTCTTCAATTATTTCTTTGCAGCTTTTTGTTTCGTGTATAAGTCCTGCTATCTGTCCTGCCATAAAAGAGCCATTCTGTGTATCTCCATCTTGCACTGCCTTTCTAAGCGAGCCTAATGTGAGATATTCTAATTCTTCAAATCCTGCACCTTCATTTTCCATTTTTACATATTGTCTTGTCATATTATTTCTTAATGAACGTGCCGGATGTCCATGGCTTCTTCCTGTTACAACCGAGTCAATATCTTTTGCCTTTAAAACTTTATTTTTATAATTTTCATGAATATTTGTTTCGTTTGCCACTAAGAAACATGTACCTGCCTGAATTCCTTCAGCACCTAACATGAACATTGCTGCCATGCCTCTTCCATCGCCTACGCCACCTGCTCCAATTACAGGAATTTCTATCGCATCAGCTACCTGTGGTATTAAAGTCATTGAAGTTGATTCACCAATATGGCCGCCTGATTCACATCCTTCTGCGATAACCGCGTCAACTCCGGTTCTTTCTAATCTTCTTGCCATCGCTACAGAAGCAATAACTGGAATAACAGTTATTCCCGCTTCTTTCCACATTTCCATATATTTTTCAGGATTTCCTGCACCTGTTGTAACTACGGGAACTTTTTCTTCAACAACTACTTTTGCAACTTCATCTGCTGATGGACTAAGAAGCATTACATTAACACCAAAAGGCTTATCTGTTAATTCTCTTGTCTTTCTTATTTCCTCTCTAACTACTTCTGCTGGAGCATTTGCCGCACCTATAATTCCAAGTCCGCCGGCATTTGACACAGCAGCTGCCAAATGATGGTCAGCTACCCATGCCATACCTCCCTGAATAATAGGATGCTTAATTTTAAGCAATTCTGTTATTCTTGTTTTCATTTATGCCTCCACGCCTTTTGATGTTAAATAGTCAGCAACATCCTGAACTGTCTTGATATTCTGTAATTCTTCTGATGGAATTTCTACATTAAATTCATCTTCTAATGCCATAACTAATTCCATTAAGTCTAATGAATCTACTTCCAAATCTTCTTTGAAAGAACTTGTTGCTGTAATTTCTCCATCAATGCTTAAATTTTCTTTTGCTAATTCAATAATCTTTTCTACCATTTTTTTAATTCCTCTTTTCTTTTTGTTCCACTTTTTTAACGCGGACATATACTTATACACAAAAAAAAATAAAACCTTGCAATTTTTTTGCAAAATTTTATTTTTTTATTTTTTTAATATCTTATTGATTCACTGTTATGCAGCCTTTCGCTTTTTGTGAATAACTCTGATTGCAACAATTATTCCTGTTGTAAGGGATGCCGCAAGCACACCTACTTCAGTAACTCTTCTTACTTTTTTATTATTCCACCATTTTTCAAATAGTGTTTCTTCAAATTTCAACTTTTCAATATCTTCGTCCGGATAATCTGTTTCAACTTCACTTATATCTATTTTACTAAATAAATCAATTAACTTGCTTTCAAAAATCGCATTTTCAATTATTGGATTACTCATAACTTTCTTCTCTCCTCTGGAATTCCTTTTTCATTTTCTTTCTAAGCCTTGATAAATATGAATCTACCGTCGTAACTTCCATATTCATTTCCTGCGCTATTACTTTGGAACTCTGTATGTAAAAATATTTTCTAATAACCAATTCTTTTTCTCTTGGTTTTAAATCATCTAATATATTTTTAAGCAAATTTACATCTTCTTCAATCATTGCCCTGTCTTCAGGTCCTTTGCTTATGGAAACATAATTTTTAAGCATTTCTTCCGCGTCCCCATGTTCAAGCATTATTTCATCTTTGCTTAAATCTCTTATTCTGTTAATCGCCGTATTTCTTGCTACATATTTTAAATATGTCTTAAGTGATGCTTTTTTCAAATCGATTTTATGTGCATTTTTCCATACCTTAAAATAAGTATCATTCAGGCATTCTTCTACATCTTCCGGTCTGTTTCCCACAATATTTGAAATAATGTAACTAAGTAACTTGTCATATTTTCCTGATAATTTATAAAGAGCTTTTTCGTCTTTATTTATCAGCAACTTTAAAATTCTTTCATCTGTCACTTCTTTGTTCTCCTTAAGGATTTTGTACGTACATTAACTTATACACTATTTTTATCATAATCTTGCAAAAAAATCTCTATTTTTTTGAATTAGATTGAATTTGGTTAAAAAAAGCTGCCGCATAAATACGACAGCTCTTCAAATATAATATTTTACATTTACAATTTAGTTTTCAATACAACTTATTTTTCAAGCCTTACTTTAACTTAATCTTTACAGCCTTTGAATATTTGCCATATACTTTTGTTCCATTAACGATAACATACGCTCTTACTTTTGCAAAATATTTTTTATTTGGTTGTAACTTTTTAACTGTAACAGATAACTTCTTTGCATCTACTGTTTTTGTTGTCTTTTTAGCAAATTTCTTTGATGTTGATACTTTTACCTCGATGATTCTAATCACTTAAATTTATTTTTGTTGTAAAAATTTAAGTCTATTTTTCTCATCTTTAGTTAAGTTCTTTTTCTTAATTATTCTAAACACTTAAGTCTATCTTCTTAATTATATAAACAATTGATGAACTGTATCCTATTCCATGTTCTTTCTCACACGCATATAAATGATAACTCATCCATTTATTAAACTGACTATCATTCATTGCATCAATTTGTTCAGTCATCATAGAACCTATTCCATCCATGGCAAATCTATTTGTAAATTCCATTCCGCTTGAATGAATTACATCTTCCATCTCATCTATGGTAAATGTAGTTTTACTTCCATGAAGAATCTTCATTGTTTTCTTGTCTACATTTTCAGATTTAAGAAAATCAGGATCGTAATTTAAAATTTCATTTGCAAGCATCATATCATTAGAAGTAAATGAAACGAAAACTCTTCCGCCTACTTTACACACTCTGTATGCTTCTTTAAGAAATGACACCTGTTCTTCTTTTGTCTTTAATTTATCCATAGGTTCAACTGCAAGTACAACATCAAAACTCTCATCATTAAATTCTGTTAAATCTATGGAATTAACAGAAGTAACTTTGTGACCTTTCTGTTCAAAATAAGCTTTCTTTGCTACAAATCTTGAGCTTATATCAAGAATATCGCTCTTCTTTGGCAATCTTTCCTCTACATAATAGATCGTTGTCAATATACCAATATTGTAAGAATTCGGAATATGGTTAACTTGTGAAGCTGCCTTTTCCTCTGAGCCCGTTTTTTCTTTTAAATGCTCTGCATAATCGTCTTTTCCCTCTTTAGTAAAATCATCTTCCAATTTATCGCTTATCTTGCATTCAGTCTTTAGTTTCTGTTTTTTCTTATTGTCATCTTGTTTTAAAGATATTTTAACATTATCAGAAGCCGTTCTTTTATTAGTAGCTTCTTGTTTTAATTCAACATCCTGTTCTAACTCATATAAAGATTCTTCTATTCCGTTCGCATTAGATATCTCTTCAAGCATAACTTTTTTCATTTCTATTTTATGAGCTTCCTCGTCTAATACTCTAAGCGCTGCCTGTATATTTTCTTTAAGTTCAATTTTTTCAACAGGCTGAAGTCCTTCAATAACTTCTTCCTCCTGATAACTGCCGGACTTCTGTGAACTTACGGCTTTTTCTACATCGTGGTTAATATTTTTTATCTTCTGAGTCTCGAATTCTTCCTCGCTATTCTCGTCACTATCTAACTCAAACATATCCTTGTCATCTACAAATTCAATTCGTTTTATCATAATACCTGTGCTAAAATGAAATTTATGATAAAACTTTTCCAACTGCTTTGTAGTTCTCCCATCTATCGGAGTTGGATTCGTAGTAACATGTTTAAATTTTCTTTTTTCAACATACAACATCATCATCTTCATAAGGGTTGAACCTACCCCTTTTCCATTATGCTTTTCACTTACAATAAGCATATCAATATGAAGTGAATTGTCTTTCATATGTGAAATATCATTTTCGTCTTTAGAGTTATATGAATGTCCTGTAATTGTTCCAACCGGCAAAACTTCTCCCGGATAAAAAGCCTCTCCGTACACATGATACCCTTCTTCTTTAAATTCAATTCGATAATCCTTGTATATATATGCTACAGTATCGTACATTCCTTTTCTCTCCTTAAAAGTCTCTATGTATATAATATCAAATTTGGCACTTTCTTTCCATAGAATATAATAATAAATATTAGTATTATCTAATCTTTTATTTAAATAAACTTCACGTAAAAATTTTTAGACATAAGTAATAATATAAACAGAAAACATTCATTATCTAATCTTTCATTTTACAATATATAATCTCAATAATTTAAATAAATAATATGTATAAATAACGCCAAAAGAAAATGAGCATTCACAAATCTTTCGATTGCAAACGCTCATTATTTTAAAGAAGTTCGTTAATTGATTGGGGTCTCTAATAAAATATGAAGGTATTTGATATAATTATATTAGGAATTTAACGACTTCTTTCTTCTTTCTCATTGTAATTGAACTGTTTTTATTATGCAACCCTTTATTTTATAGGCAGGTGTTATTTTTTTATTCAAATTAATAAAAACACTTTTATTAATATTTTGTTTGACAATATTCTCTATTTGTGATATAAATATCAAGTGCTTAACGCACAGCAACCTTTAGGGGTGTAGTTCATCGGTAGAATAAGAGTCTCCAAAACTCCAGAGGAGGGTTCGATTCCTTCCACCCCTGTTATAAAAAAATCGTGTTTTTAACACGATTTTTTATTTTTACATTAACTTATTTAAATTTAATTTCATAAACAACACCTTGTAAAAAACCTTCAGTGCTCAAATGACACTGAAGGTTTCATTTTATAAGTTTATAATTCAGCTTGCCGTATTGGCATTAATATATTTCCGAAAATAAATTTAATTATTTTCTTTTATACCGACACTACTTTATAAACATTTTTCTATTTTGTTTTAATAGCTTTTACTTTTGACCATTTACCAAATTTCTTTTTCTTTTTAACAATTGTATATGATCTTGTTCTTACAAAATACTGTTTCTTTTTCTTTAATTTCTTAATAACAATGCTATTTTTCTTTGTTAATTTAGTAATTGTTACTTTCTTTTTAAATTTCTTTGAAGTAGAAACCTGTACCTGATATCCTTTTGCTTTTGCGATTTTCTTAATAGAAATCTTTATACTTTCTTTACCGGCTTTTAAAACATTTCCTTTAACTGTCTCTTTAATTGTTGCATCTTTTGCTGCATTGCCTACTGTATTGTTTGTTGTCGGTGTTGTTACATTATTCTGTCCCGGTAATGTTGTTGGCTGACCTGATTGGTTCGGTTGATTTGGATGATTTATCTGTGAGTTACCTCTAACAATAATAAATCTTGTATATCCAATACGCTCTCTATACTCTCCATCTCCATCATAACTTACCTTATAAACATCACAATAATAGGAAACAGGATTCTGATATGAATAAATATTAGTTGCTGTTACATTACTTATGTCATAAACTAATTTTGTTCCAAGATTTTCATCCTTTTCATTTGACCATTCACATATATAATTTTTATTAAATGATACTTTTGTTCCATTTTCGTAAACGTCCGGAACAAGTGTCGCTGAACTTCCTTCATTTGCATATACAACTTTCATTTCAGTAACACCTGAAAAATCAGCATCTTCTTTACTAATATGTGCATCTGATTCATCTATCTTTTTCCCGTTTTTATAGATTGCATATGTCCAATATGTACTTGTATCGCCATTTCTATAAAAATCTTTTTCAGATAAATTGTTTAATAAAATAAATCCATCTGAAGAAACTTCCACAGGATCACCATATTCATAATAATAATCGTCATTGCCACTATCATAATATCTCTTTCCTGTATACTTATACCATTTTACAGTTATTCCTTCATTTGCAGGATTAACTTCATTATATGTTTCTGCATTAGCAACATTAGCTTCAAGTATACAACTCTGTCCTGCCATTGTTCTTATCCATATACTCTGTGTTTCATATGCATAAACTCTGTCGTAAATATAAAATGTAGTTGCATCAATAAATTTATCATTTTTTTTGATTATACAACGATATCTTATATTTGAATCTTCATCATATAAATCATTTTGTTCAACGCTATCAATTGTATAGCTTTTTCCTTTTCCTATTTCTTTTCTTTCATCATCATTACATTTATACCAAGTACAAGTAATTCCCTCTTCATCCGGGTCAACTTCTTCTTTTTTATAATTTTCAACTTTAATATTTAATGAAACAGATTCTCCCTGGCTTGCGTATATATTGCCACTATTATCTGAGTTAATTTTATAAGAATATTCTATATCATATATATAAAACTCAAGCGTATCATTATATTCGCCATAACGCCAATCAACTTTGTATGTAACTTCATTAAATATATGCTCCGTTACGTTGTTAACTGTATAAGAACTTCCGGTACCTAACTCGTCAATTTTACTTGTCTCATCATCTTCCATATACCATCTATATGTTATTCCAAGATCTCCTAAATCCTCAATATAATTTCCATATTGATCTTCAGCATATGTTTTCAATTCAACTGTATCACCCACCCTGGCATATACATTAGAACTACAATTTACCCCATTAATTATTGGTGTATATTCTGTTGCAAATAATTCTGTGCTAAAATTGTTATTATCATATTCTCTAACATCTATCTTATATTCTTTATCCTTATATAATGTAGCTGTTAAAAGAAAGTTGTTTGAATCGCCGTCATCACCATCATCATCATGGATAAGTTCTTTCCAAGTTGTTCCTTCCTTTACATACAAAGTTCCGTATGTATCATCCTCTCCCTGTGTGTACAACATATAGTACCCATCTTTTTCAACTGTAAATTCATAACCTACTGTTTCACCCTGAGACGAAATTGGAATTGAAGTATCAATATGAATATTATTTGTTCTGGATGTTATATCCGCCTTTACTTGTGTTGCGTTGCCAAATGTAATTCCTACTGTCAATGTTGCAATCATTGCTACAGTTTCAGCAAATGCAATTGTTCGTTTTACATTTTGTCTCATTGTACTCTCCCTTCATTTATCTGTTTTGTTACTTTATAAGTTCACAAATTTAATGCATAATGTACATATTATTTAGAACCTCACAAAATATTATACATTAATATGTGACATTCCTCAACTGTTTTGTTTAGATATTTTTATAAAAAACCTGAAATTGATATATTCTTCCACTTTACATTTATTAGCAAAATTAAAATCAATTTCAGGTTTATTTATAATTATGTATATACTTTTTTATTTTTTAGTTTTTACAGATTTTATCTTTGTCCAGGCACCATATATTTTCTTACTATTTACAATTAATTATTATCTTATTCAAAATTAATTATTAATTTCTATCGTATATATTGCTAATTTGTAATTTTAACTTTTATTCTATAAATTTTGCCTTATTAACTCTTTTAGTTACTTCAAACTAAATCCTGTGCTTCTTTTACATTACTAATGCCTATTAATTCTATTCCACTAGTATCTTTTAAGCTATCCATTGATACCTTTGGAAGAACACAGCGTTTAAATCCTAATTTTTTTGCCTCAGCAACTCTTTGATCTGTCATTGCAACTGCTCTTATTTCACCTGCCAGACCTACCTCGCCAAAAAATATTGTATCTGCCTCAATAACTCTGTTTTTGTAACTTGAAAGCATGGCAATTACAAGCGCTAAATCAAGACCGGGTTCTGATATTTTCATTCCGCCTGCAACGTTTACATAAGCATCGAAGTCTCCCATTTGAATTCCAATTCTTTTTTCTAAAACTGCCATCAAAAGATTTACTCTATTATAGTCTGTACCAACTGCAGTTCTTCTTGGCATTCCAAAATTGCTTCTTGTAAGAAGTGCCTGTATTTCCACTAAAATAGGGCGTGTTCCCTCCATGAGGCAGGCTACAACTGAACCCGAAGCATCTGTAGGTCTTCCCTCAAGCATAAATTCTGAAGGATTAAGTATCTGCTCTAATCCTTCGCTTCTCATTTCAAATACTCCTATTTCATTTGTAGAACCATATCTATTCTTTACACCTCTTATAATTCTGTAAGCAGCATGTCTGTCTCCTTCAAAATATAGAACTGTATCTACCATATGCTCTAACACTCTTGGTCCTGCCACAACCCCCTCTTTTGTTACATGACCTACTATAAACATTGGAATTGTACTTCCCTTTGCGACCTGCATGAGAGCGTTTGTAGATTCTCTTACCTGACTTACACTTCCTGGTGCCGAACCTACTTCTTCACGATACATTGTCTGAATCGAATCAATAACAACAATATCCGGATTACATACTTTTATCTGTTCTTCTATGGTATCAAGACTTGTTTCGCACAAAAGAAGCATTTTGTCATTAAATTTTCCTATTCTGTTTGCTCTTAATTTTATTTGCTTAACTGATTCTTCACCTGATATATAAAGCACTTTTTTTCCATCATTTGACAGGTTTCTGCATACCTGCAACAATAACGTTGATTTTCCAATACCCGGATCTCCACCTACAAGTACCATTCCTCCAGGCACAATACCCCCACCTAACACTCTGTCTAATTCAGAAAATCCTGTTGAAATTCTTTCTTCATCTGCTGCATCAACTTCATTTATTGCTACCGGTTTACTTTCAAGTATATTTTTTCCCGTAAGTCCCTTTGTTTTCTTTGTGACTAATTCTTCTACAAATGTGTTCCATTCTTTACATCCCGGACATTGTCCTAACCATTTGCTTGTTTCATATCCGCATTCTTTGCAAAAAAATGCTGTTGTTTTTCCCTTTGCCATATTTCTCCTTTTCAATCCTATGGGGGTGAAGCAGGATAAATTTGCCTAAAGTACGCTCGCGCTGCTTGCCGCTCGTAGCGGTTCTAAATCTTCCGCCATATTCTGACTTCGAAACCATTGGTTTCTGTCAGAATATGGCGAAAGATTTGAACCGACGGCGGCAAATGCTCTTTATTCAAATTTATCCTGCTTCACCTTCCGGGCTTTAAAACTCTCGCTTCTTCTCAGTGATTATGCATTCGCCAACTCTTACTCTTTATCTTTTTTTGTTATACCCATGGCTCCGCCATGTAATCACTTCGAATCCGCTTCGCTTCTTCTCAGTGATTATGCATTCGCCGACTCTTACTCTTTATCTTTTTTTGTTATACACCCATGGCTTCGCCATGTAATCACTTCGAATCCGCTTCGCTTCTTCTCAGTGATTATGCATTCGCCAAATACTATCTGCTTTTTTTGCAAGCAAAAAGCAGATAGTATTTGGCTCATTGCGTATAACAAAAAAAGTGCCATGTGGTTTGACACTTTTTTAGTTTATTTTTATTTTATTATTGTGCTTATTGATTATTAAATTGCTACAACTTTTACGTGTGTTACAGCTTCTTTATCAGCATCTACACTAATTGTAAGCTTACCGCCTAAATTAGTTTTCATTTTTCCTACTGCTCTGTTGCTGATGAAAACTTCATATTCTTTTTCTGCTGTTAATTCAAGTGTTATCTGAGTCTGTCCTAATCCTTCAACAAAGAAACTTACTTCATCAGCTGTTGCTTTGAATGCATTTACTGCTGTTCCCGGTGTTGATTCATATACAAACATTCCGTTTCTTTCTAATTTAGTAATCTCATTGAAAGTCTTTACTTTGTACATATCACCTGCAACTTCAAAATCTGCAAGCTTTGTCTTCTTATCTAATGTATAATCACCAAAGCTAATAGAACCATCGCTTTCTTTTCTAATCAATTCGCTTACTACTGCCATCTTATCCTCCTGTTATTTTCGCCCGTTAATTCCGTCAGGCGTCCTAGTGTTTTTTTCATTATAACATACTTGTCCGTTTTTTTCTTCCAAAAGTCGTATATAATTTATTAAATTTTTATTACAAATTTATCACTATTCGTTCAATTATTTCTTTAGAATAATAACCTCTTTATTTCTAACTGAAATAGTAATACTGTCTCCATTTGTAACATTTCCATTTAATATTTCATCTGACAATGTATCTTCAATTTTATTTTGAATCATTCTTCTAAGTGGTCTTGCCCCATACTTCTTGTCATAACCTTCCTGTGTTATATACTTTTTGGCAGAATCTGCAAATTTGATATCTATATCCATCTGCTCTTTTACTCTGTGTTTAAACTGGTTAAGCATGATGTTTACAATCTTTCCTACTTCATTCTTTCCAAGACTGTGGAACACAATAATATCATCAATTCTGTTTATGAATTCAGGTCTGAAAATTCGTTTAACATCTTCCATGACATTTGCTTTCATTTTTTCATAATCCTGTTTTTCATTTTCTTCTGAATTGAATCCTAATTTTTTAGGTTCCATAATTCTTGAAGCACCTGCATTACTTGTCATAATCAGAATTGTATTTTTAAAGCTTACTTTTCTTCCTTTAGAATCAGTAATGTGACCATCGTCAAGTACCTGAAGTAATATGTTAAATACATCCGGATGTGCTTTTTCAATTTCATCAAATAGTATAACTGAATATGGATTTCTTCTTACTTTTTCGCTTAATTGTCCACCTTCATCATATCCTACATATCCCGGAGGTGAACCTACCATTTTAGAAACGCTGTGCTTTTCCATGTACTCAGACATATCTACCCTGATAATTGCTTCTTCTGAACCAAATACAGATTCTGCAAGTGCTTTTGACAATTCTGTTTTTCCTACACCTGTAGGTCCTAAAAACAAAAATGAACCAATTGGTCTGTTTGGATCTTTCAATCCTACTCTTCCTCTTCGTACAGCCTTGGCTACAGCTTTTACTGCTTCATCCTGACCTACCACTCTCTTATGAAGAACTTCCTCTAATTTAATCAAATGCTTTGTCTCATCTTTTGTTAATTTGCTTACCGGAATTCTGGTCCACATTGAAACAACTTCCGCTATTTCACTTTCACCTATTACAGGTTTATTTTCATATTTATTTGTGTTCCATTTTTCAGTAACTTTATCTAACTTAGTCATTGCTTTGTCTAAATTAATCTTAGCTTCGCTTCCCGTCTTAAAGTCACCCTTCTTTATGGAGTCTTCCAACATATTTGTGTAAAGTTCCACATTGTTTTCAGCATTAATAACTGCTTTTGTTTTTGGTGTTCCTTTAAGTCTTGCCTTTGCACATGCTTCATCAATTAAATCAATTGCCTTGTCAGGAAGGTATCGGTCATTAATATATCTTTCAGATAATTTTGCTGCTGCATCAATTCCTTCTTCTGAGATTACAACGTTATGATATTTTTCATAAGTCTCTTTCAAACCATTTAAAATTGTAATTGTATCTTCTACTGATGGTTCATCCACCATTATAGGCTGAAATCTTCTTTCTAATGCTGCATCTTTTTCGATATTTTTTCTGTATTCATTTATTGTTGTTGCTCCAATTATCTGTATCTGACCTCTTGCAAGTGATGGCTTTAATATATTTGAAGCATCCATAGAGCCTTCTGCACTTCCGGCCCCTATGATTGTATGAATTTCATCAATAAAAAGAATAATATTGCCTGCTGCCTGAACTTCACTTATTATCCTCTTAATTCTTTCCTCAAATTCACCTCTGTATTTTGAACCGGCAACCGTGCTTGTCAAATCAAGAATAAATATTCTCTTATCGAGCATTGTTTCAGGGACTTCACCTGCTTCAATTCTCTGTGCAATTGCTTCTATAATTGCTGTCTTACCTACACCCGGTTCACCTATAAGACATGGGTTGTTCTTTGTTCTTCTACTTAAAACCTGTATAACTCTCTGGATTTCTGTTTCTCTTCCTACTACAGGGTCTAATCTCTTTTCATGTGCATCTCTTGTTAAATCTCGTCCAAACTGTTCTAATGTAGGCACATCTGACCTTCTAACCGGCTCTTTTCTTCCCTGCTTAACATATGCTCTAAATTCATTAGGGTCTCTATCTGTAAGTTTTAAAATATCTATGCACAAATTTTTCAAACTAAGTCCAAAACTTGTTAGCATTCTATTTGCCTGACATTCAGGGTCGGCAATTATTGCCAATAGAATATGCTCTGTTCCAACCTCATTTACTCCCATTCTTCCTGCTTCAAGTTTTGCTCTATCTAAAACTCCCTGACTTCGGGATGTAAATTTTAAATTATTTCTTGAAATTCTTCTCTTCGTTTTTAAAATATCCTGCTCTGTAATGTCTTCGCCTATTGCCCTGATTATATCGTGAGCTTCGAGTTCGTAATTGTATAATATATTCGCAGCGACACCGTCAGTAACCTTTGCAAGCCCACCTAGAAGATGCTCTGTTTCTATATAATCAGCCTCAAAATATACAGCAATATCTTTTGCATATTCTAAAGCCTGTAAAGTCTGTTTTGTATATTTTTTGTCCTCCATTGCTTTCCCTCCTATTCTGTATTTATTGTATCAGACATTTGTGATTTATTTGCAAATATCTTTATTATCATTATTTTAATAATTTAATAAAACTGTGATTATTAAAAAAATACTTTTATTATATGTCAGAAAGGACCCGAAAGCTACATCTTGCAACACTCCGGATCCTTGTTATTTTGTTATTAATCTACGAAAACAAAATCATCATCATCATCATCTGATTTTACTGTGCTGTCTTTCTTATTACTCTCTGTCTGAATGTCTTTTTCATTCTCCATCAGAATACTATTTTCATTTTCTTCGATTTCATTTGTTTCTTCTAAGATATTGATTCCATTATCAGCATCATTATCTTCATTCTGTTCATCTGTATCGTCAAATATACCTGTTTCCATTGCCACAGCTAATTTTAAATCTTCATTTACTTCTGAAATAGCTTCTTCTATTTCATCTTCTTCTGTCTTTTCATGAGTTTCTTCTGTAGTATCATCACTATCTGTAGTCTCAGGATTTTCTTCGTTTTCAGAATCATCTGATTTAACATCATCATCCTGACCTTCTACATTGATTCCAAAATTATTAGTTTCTTCATCTTTTGATTTTTTTATCTTTTTTGTTTTATTTGACAATATAAGATTTAGCACTGCAAATATAAGAATAACGATTAAAATAATTAATCCTGCAATTGCTTTCACTAAGATATTATATCTGTCAACAATACTATTATACTTATCCTGTAATTTTCCATATGAAGTATTTGCTGCCTCAAGCTGTGTATTAACATCATTTGTAGCTATGTATCTCTGAAATACTTTTTCCTGATCATCATAACAATAAAGATTTATATCTCCATCCCAGTTCATTGCATATACAAGATACAATTTTTCTTCTGAATCAAGTTCCCATGCACTAACTTCCTGGTCATAAATTGTTATTCTTTTTTTTGTATAATTCTTAAGGCATGAATCTCTTTTTTCCGGTCTTACTACAGTGTACATTCTACTCTTAATAAGAATGTTTCTCATCGGATAAAAAGTATCCTTCTTTTCATTATAAATATAAAATCCTGCTATGCCTTCTTCCTCATTTGTCATATAGACTGCTGTGAGTTGTTTAACTTTGCCTACAATACAAGGCACTTCTTTTTTATTATATGTAAATGTGCTTTCTTCAAATCCTTCAGGAATATCGCTTTTTTTAATTTTTGAAGATATAGTCAATTCTGTTTTGTTAACAGTAACCTTAATTCCACTATCTTTTTTAGTTTCTGTATCTTCTTTATAAGTTTCTTCCTCATCTGTTGTAAGTCTTTTTGTTTTAATTGTGTATGTAGTTTTCTGACCATTTGAATCTGTCACTTCAACATATGTCTTATTGTCGCCTTCATCTAATGTGTCCCATGAGACTTTTACATTTGCTGAACTTTCATTTGCAACGGCTTTAACGTCTAATTTTTTCACGCTGTTTTTTACTGTAGCTTCATAATCAGTTACATCTTCTGAAAATGAAGGACTTAAATTTACTACCGTACTGTCACCTGAATCTGTTTTCCCATTAACTGTCAATTCTTTTAAAGAAGAATTGGCAAAAACATTTGCTCCCATTAATGTTGTCAATCCTGCAGCCACAATTAAACTTAATAATAATGATTTACTTTTTCTCATTATTTGTACCCATTCCTTTAATCACAAACATCTTGTGTTTAAAAGGTGCAAATCAAAGGCTTATATGATTTGCAATTTTCCTTTCTCACATATTTTTTTCATCTCTTTCCCTTACTTTTAAGCTTCGTCGATAGCCTTTCCAATATCATGTCTCATATACTTATTATCGAAATCTATCCACTCTGTTGCCTTATATGCATTTGCTCTGGCTTCTTTTAAATCTTTTCCCTTTGCAGTTACGCCTAATACACGTCCTCCGTTTGTTACAATCTTTCCATCGTCATCAAACTTTGTTCCTGCATGGAATACATAATATCCATCTTTATCCTTAAACGTATCTAATCCTTTTATTTCAAATCCCTTTTCATAACTTACAGGGTAGCCGTCACTTGCAAGAACTACACATACAGCTGCATTATCTTCAAACTGCAAATCAATCTTATCAAGTGTTCCGTCGATGCATGCTTCAAATACATCAATTATGTCATTTTTCATTCTTGGAAGAACTACCTGTGCTTCCGGGTCACCAAATCTTGCATTATACTCTAATACCTTTGGTCCGTCTTCTGTAATCATTAATCCAAAGAAGATAATTCCCTTAAATGTTCTTCCTTCAGCTTTCATAGCGTCAACAGTAGCCTGATAAATGTATTTCTTACAGAATTCATCAACTTCTTTTGTATAGAAAGGACTTGGTGAAAATGTTCCCATTCCTCCTGTGTTAAGACCTGTGTCACCATCTCCTGCACGCTTATGGTCCTGAGCACTTGTCATTATCTTTATTGTATTCCCATCAACAAAAGATAAAACAGAAACTTCTCTTCCTGTCATAAATTCCTCTACAACCATTGTATTTCCGGCTGAGCCAAATTTCTTATCAAGCATTATGCTCTTTACGCCTTCAATTGCTTCTTCTTTTGTATTGCAAATTAATACACCTTTTCCTAAAGCAAGTCCATCTGCCTTTAATACAATTGGATATTTTGAAGTTTCCAAATATTCTAATGCTTTTTCAGGAGAATCAAAATTTTCATATCCTGCTGTTGGAATATTGTATTTCTTCATTAAGTCTTTAGAAAACGCTTTTGATCCCTCTAAAATAGCTGCTGCCTTATTTGGTCCAAATACTCTTAAACCTTCTGCTTCAAAAGCATCTACAACACCGCCTACTAACGGATCATCCATACCAATTACAGTTAAGTCAATTTCTTTTTCTTTTGCAAATGAAACTAACTTATCAAATTCCATTGCACCGATATTTACACATTCTGCATATTCTGCAATTCCTGCGTTGCCGGGCGCACAATAAATCTTATCAACTTTTGAACTCTTTGCTACTGCATTTGCAATGGCATGTTCTCTTCCACCGCTTCCAACAATTAATACTTTCATTGTCTTCTCCTTATATTGTCTACTGATATATTACTTTATTGTCTACAACTTTGATTTTACCATTGGCAATATCATTAATCGCCTGTGGCATAATCTTCCATTCAGCCTGTTCCATAACTCTTTTCTGAAGCACTTCAGGTGTATCTCCCGGTAAAATGTCTACCGCCTTCTGATAAATTATAGGACCTGTATCTGTTCCTTCATCTACAAAATGAACTGTAGCTCCTGTTACCTTAACACCTCTTTCTAATGCTTTTTCATGAACCTTTAATCCATAAAAACCATTTCCACAGAATGATGGAATAAGAGATGGATGTATGTTTATAATTTTATTTCTGTATTTTGAAATCATTTCAGGAGGTAATACAACCAAAAATCCGGCGAGAACGATTAAATCTAATTTATACTTATCTAAAGTATCAATTAACGCCTGATTAAAATCTTTTCTTTCAGCAAAATCTTTAGGTGAAATACATTCTGCATTAATTCCATTTTCCTTTGCTCTTACAAGCGCATATGCATCTTTCTTATTGCTTATTACTACTTCGATTTCTGTATTTGTAATTACTTTATTCTTAATTCCATCAATGATTGCCTGAAGGTTTGTTCCTCCGCCTGAAACTAAAACCCCAACTCTTAGCATAATTCAGCTCCTTTTTCTCCTGCCTCAATCTTTCCGATTTCATAGCATGTTTCTCCGGCAGCTTCTAATGCTTTCATTGTCTTTTCTACATCTGCAGGGTCAACTGCTAATACCATACCGATACCCATGTTGTATGTGTTGTACATCATTTCTTCTGCAATATCTCCTGTCTTAGCAAGGAGTTTAAAAATTGCAGGTACTTCATAGCTGTCTTTCTTTACAACTGCCTTTACTCCATCAGGAAGCATTCTTGGAATATTTTCATAGAATCCACCACCTGTAATATGACTGCATCCCTTAATTGTTACTCCTGCATCTTTAACATTCTTTAATGCTTTAACATAAATTCTTGTTGGTGCAAGTAAAGCTTCTCCTAATGTCTTTCCTAATTCATCATAATATGTATTAAGTGATTCTTCTGACATTTCAAATACTTTTCTTACTAAAGAAAATCCGTTACTATGTACACCTGATGATGCGATACCAATTAACGCATCTCCCGGTTTAATATTTTCTCCTGTAATTAAATCTTTTTTATCTACTACACCTACTGCAAATCCTGCTAAATCGTATTCATTTTCAGGCATAAGTCCCGGATGTTCTGCTGTTTCACCACCAACTAATGCTGCTCCTGACTGTTTACATCCTTCTGCGACACCACTTACGATTGTAGCAATCTTTTCAGGATAGTTCTTTCCACATGCGATATAATCAAGGAAGAAAAGTGGTTCTCCACCTGAACATGCAATATCATTTACACACATTGCAACACAGTCAATACCGATTGTATCATGTTTGTCCATAATATAAGCTAACTGTACTTTTGTTCCACATCCATCAGTTCCTGATAATAAAACAGGGTCTTCCATTTTCTTAATAGAATCTAAACTGAAAGCTCCGGCAAATCCTCCAAGACCTCCTAAGACTTCAGGTCTCATAGTTCCTTTTACATGCTCTTTCATAAGTTCAACTGACTTGTAACCTGCTTCGATATCAACGCCTGCCTTCTTGTAATCCATAATTCTTTTCTCCTCTTACTTTCAAATGGTTTCTTAAATCATTTTTAATCATATAATGCAAAAACAAATTATAATAAATATGTTTTTTTATTTTTCATATTAAAATTTAGTACCGATTATATGAAAATATAATACCATTACGTTTTTTAATATAATTTTAGTAGTTTTTATATCCTACTTTTTTCAACTTTGTATCTTTTGCTACAACGTCTTTTTTCATTTTTTCTGTATATGCTTTTAACTTTTCAAGCAACTGTGCATCAGATGTTGCAAGAATCTTTGCTGCAAGAATACCTGCATTCTGTCCACCATTAATAGCAACTGTTGCAACCGGAATACCTGATGGCATCTGAACGATTGAGTATAATGAATCTACTCCGCCTAAATCTGATGTTTTCATTGGTATACCTATTACCGGCATAGGGAATAAAGCTGCGCACATGCCCGGAAGATGAGCTGCCTTACCAGCTCCTGCAATAATAACTTTTACTCCTCTTTCTTCTGCGCCCTTAGCCCATTCAAAAAAGATGTCCGGCTCTCTGTGTGCTGATATGATTGTCATTTCATAATCAATTCCTATCTCTTCAAGAAAATCTGCTGCTTTGCTCATTACCGGCAGATCTGAATCGCTGCCCATTACAATTGCTACTTTTGCCATTGCTCTTCTCCTTCATAATTTCTTATAGTATTGCATTAAACTTTGATGCCTACGGATTGTTCCGTGCTACGCACTCACACAATCCTCCCCTGGCTTATTAAATCATAAAAACACTTACATTGTAACTGTTAAGACTTATTACGTCAATAAATGGGGTACTAAATTAACAATTTTATTGCATTTATTTACATTTTTATGTTTATTTTATTTATCAAAAGCTTCATTTAAAAGTTCTGTTCCCGGAAGAACAAATCTTCCATCCTTTATAATGACAATTTCTTCACCATTTTTAGTTACGGCTGTAATTTCTCCAAGTTCATCATAAGGTATCGTTATATCTGTATGGCAACTGAAATATGCTTTTGACAAATCTTCATTTCTTAAAGCTGAGATTTCATTTTCCTTTGCTACAATTTCTTTTCCATCAGGATTAAATGTCTTAACATCTTCTTCCCAACTGTAACATGTATCACCTACTGCAAAATGAGGTCCCATTTTTTCCACTATTAAAATTGGAAGTTTATATACTATATCGTATTTATTTGCCATAACATAAGCTGTTGTATTTGTTCCTATGGCAAATTCCCCTATAGGTAAAGTGTCATGATTAAACATAACATTTTCTTTTATATACTTTTTATTTTCTTCTTCAGTATCGAAATTCTTACATGTATAGTCTTTTATGCATCCATTTTCAAATGTAATTTCCAAATCATTATATTTTAATTCATTTAAATATACCTGACTCACATGTAACACTCCGTTAGTTCCTGTAAGTTTTGGCGAAGTAAACACTTCTCCTAATGGAATGTTTACATCTGCCAGACAGTTTTCAAAATTAGTTTCTTTTTCAGGATTTTTCAATTCATGCATATTAACCGTAATGTATGTCTTATTGCTTCCTTTTCCTTCGACCCTTACAAAATCTGCCTTATCAAGGGCATCTATTATACTCTGCTGTACCTTGCGATATTTATCCTGATCTAAACAGTTAATTTTAACTGTTTCTTCGAATAATTCTTCATAATCCATTCCAATTTCAGGAAGTGGAAACGCAATAATCGTAAAGCTTCTCTCATCGCCCTTAATATATTTTTGAACTATCTGAGTATATTCTCTTGCATATTCAACTTTTAATTTCTGTTGCTCCTTGCTTAACTGTAAAGCTTCTTTTTTATTTTCCGGCTCAAATGGATTTTCTCCAAATACTTCTATAACCGCCGGTCCTGCCATAAGTGCTGCTATTTTCTTTCTATTTTCAAATGCTGTAGTTGCAACCTCTAACTTTCTTTGTACATAACCTTTGTCAAAGAATAATGCATCATCTAACTTATGGTCAAACCAATACTGCTTATTTATCTTGGTAGATTCATATCCTCCTTTATAAATAACCGGTTTTAAGCCCATATTTTCAAACTGCTTTATGGCCGCACGGATTATTCTTTCAAATCCAATATAATATCTTATGTCTACTGCACTTTTAATAGATAAATCCTTTCCTGTATTTATAAACCCCAGTCTATATCCTTCTGTATAAACACTTGCGATTTTATCTATTTTTTCCTGTGAAAGTGTATTTAAAAATTTTGCTGTTTCTATTTCGTTTTCACTAATACTTTCACCATATTTGTATAAATATCTTAAATCTTCTAAATCACTTTCCATTACAATCTTAACTGCAAAATCATTTTCCGGATTTATTATTTCATCTATTCTGTTAGTCATAAAAATTTCTGAATTATCTTTTTCAAAAGAATAAATCATATCATGAATTGATTTTTTTGTAAGATTTTCTCTATCTTCAAATTGATTATATATTTCTATAAACAATTCCATTCTCAATGTTATTTCTTCTAATTTGCCCTGAAATGCATTAGAAATCATATTTCTGTTTGCCGTAAATACATAACATAATAACTGTCCGTATTCTTCTCCTAATTTTTCTACTGCAAATTTAGGATTTGCGAAACATTTTCCATATACAATTTCTGTTTCATCTTCATATAAATCTTTATTAAGAGCTGTCAACTGCTCTAAAGTCAGTTTTTCAATCTTTTTGCTTTCTATTAGCCCAAGTAAATTATCTATTTTAAGTATAAACTGTGCTGCTGCAACAAAATAAGGTAGAAATTTTTCTTCTACTGTATCTTCAGTAATTATTTCTTTTATTCTTTCTATAGCAATATCATATCTTTCTTTAATCATAGATTTACTCCTAAAGGCTATTCTTTAATTCTGCCTTTTTCTACATTTTTATTAATTATATTTTCAAAATAATCCCATATTTTGACGGAACCATCCGGTGTTTTTTTGTTTCTAGCCATAATCTGTTCTTTTTTTACACCATGCTCCATCCATGCCCTTCCGTCAGTAGCATCATTTAACATTATTGGCTGAGTTTTGTCTAATGTTATTGCAAATTTTGCTTCTTTTGTTTCTCCGGCTTCAAATTCATCCCAGAGTCCTCTAATCATTTTTGCCTGGTCATTTGGAAGTATATTAAAAATTCTGTCTGCGGCAACTAACTCCCTCTCTCTCTTTGTTTCATTTCCCTTATTATCATATGCATATGTATCACCTGCATCTATTTCAACAAGGTCATGTACAAGTACCATCTCTATAACTCTAAGCAAATCTACTTTTTCATTTGCATACTCATTCATTATCATTGCCATCATAGCCAGATGCCATGCATGCTCAGCATCATTTTCATGTCTACTGCCACTTGTCACATATGATTGTCTAAAAATTTCTTTTGATTTATCTACTTCTCTGATAAATTCCATCTGCTTTTCAAATCTTTCTTTATCCGACATTGTCTTACCATTACTGCTGTGCAAAGCATCCTTTCTTATATTTTTAAAATTGTAATCTAATTATCCGGCTATCGTTTTCTTGATCATATATATGATATCGGGTGGAGCAAACCTCCCCGGCTTTGATGTCCACGGATTGTTTCGTGCTACGCACTCCCACAATTTCACCCTGGCATCATACATATATTAAAAATACGCACAAAATTCCAATCCATATTACTGCATTAGAAATTGTTCCTATATATGTGTATTTTAGAAACTTTGTTTCTTCCTGATAACTTTTTAAACCTATTACAAATCCGGCAAGCGCAAGTCCAAATATAGCCCATGCCAAAATTCCTACATATATACCTGCGTTTCCATTCTGCACTATGCATAACGCAACTGTTAAAACAAGTAATATAAAAGCTTCAAGTGCTATAAGCGAAGATATTCTTCCGCCCTTTGTATAACTGCTTAATGCTATTCTTTGTTTTTTGTCTTTTTTATTTCTTTTCGCCATTGTTTCTCCTACATAACATGTTTGTGAAGTTTTGTTAATCTGAATATTATATATCCTAAACATCCGCCTAATGTATTAAGGAAAATGTCATCAACATCAAAAGCACCTACTTTTGTCAGCAACTGTGCTGTCTCTATTCCAGAACTAAGCAGCATTGCCCAAATTGTAACTGTTATTATATTTTTAAATATTGGTTTTCTTGATATGGTTGGTAGCAAAAATCCAAACGGCAGAAAACATACTACATTTCCTACCAGATTTATAAGTGTAACATTCCAGCCATATGTGTAGCGCATATTCCAAAAGCGCTTAATTTCTTTAAATAATGTTAAATTATATCTGTATGTATCACTAACCAGCTCTCTATCTAAACTTTCAGAGAAAAACATTACATACAAAGCACATAATAAATACAATATAAACAGGATACGACCCCAAAGCCGTATCCTTTTTTGAGTCTTTGTCACTACTTTAAAATCTCCCGACTATTTTACTCCATATTTGTCATAGTATTCGTCAATCGCTGCCTTAATCTCATCTGTAATTACTACTTTTCCATTGCATTCTTTATTATACAAATGTTCAACAACTTCTTCCATTGTTACTATTGCATTTGCATCAAATCCGTATAATTCTTTAATTTCATCAAGGGCACATTTTTCGCCACCCTTTCCAACTTCCATTCTATTTAATGAAACCATTAATCCTACGATTTCAACATCAGCAGCATTTCTTACCTTTGGTACTGTTTCTTCCATTGATTTTCCTGATGTTGTTACGTCTTCAATCATGACAACTCTATCACCATCTTTTAACTTACTTCCAAGAAAACTTCCCTTGTCAGCACCATGGTCTTTTTCTTCCTTACGGTCTGAACAGTAACGTACATCTTTTCCATATAATTCGCTATATGCAATAGCTGTTACAACACTGATAGGGATTCCCTTATATGCAGGTCCGAATAATACGTCAAAATCATCTCCATATGTATCATGGATTGCCTTTGCATAATATTCTCCTAACTTTTTAAGCTGTGAACCTGTTACATATCCACCTGCATTCATAAAAAATGGTGATTTTCTTCCACTTTTTAATGTGAATTCTCCAAATTTTAAAACATCACTTTCTACCATAAAATCAATAAATTCCTGCTTGTACGCTTCCATTTTGTTTCTCCTTTACCAATCTGTATTGCCCCTTCCCTTCGGTCAGCGGCTATTCGTCGGAAACATTTATAGAAAATGAACTTCGTTCATTTTGTTTCCTCCTCTATCATTTTACTAATCCGATTAATGAATTGATATCTTCAACATTGTGTCTTCTCATATAGTCTTCAATTCCTGCAACAACTTCTTCTGTTACTAATGGATTTGTAAAATTTGCTGTTCCTATTGAAACTGCTGTTGCACCGGCTAATATAAATTCCATTGCATCATTTGCATCTTTAATTCCACCCATTCCGATTATAGGAATATTTACGGTATTTGCAACCTGATATACCATACGAACTGCTACCGGTTTTATTGCAGGGCCTGAAAGACCACCTGTCTTATTTGCCAAAGCAAATTTCTGACGTTCAACATCTATCTTCATTCCTGTAATTGTATTAATAAGTGATAATGCGTCTGCACCACCTGCTTCTGCTGCCTTTGCCATAACAGTTATGTCTGTTACATTTGGACTTAATTTCATGATAATTGGCTGTTTTGCAACTTTTTTAACTTCTTTAGTGATTGCTTCTACTGCCTTAGGGTCCTGTCCAAAAGCTATTCCGCCTTCCTTTACATTAGGACATGAAATATTGATTTCCAGCATATCTACAGGCTCGTTTCCAAGCTTTTCTACAACATCAATATATTCTTCTGTAGAATGGCCACACACATTTACAATAATCTTTGTATCAAACTGTTTAAGAAATGGGATATCTCTTTTTGCGAATAAATCAAATCCCGGATTCTGTAAACCGATTGCATTTAGCATTCCACCATAAGTTTCTGCAATTCTAGGTGTAGGATTTCCCGGCCATGGTACATTGGCCACGCCCTTCGTAACTACTGCTCCTAATTTATTTAAATCTACAAATTCGCTGTATTCAGCTCCTGAACCAAATGTTCCTGATGCTTCCATAACAGGATTTTTGAATTCAACGCCTGCAATATTAACCTTTGTATTCATTATAATTCAACCTCCTGTGCTAAAAATACGGGACCGTCTTTGCAAATTCGTTTATTATTTACATTTGTATGATGGTCTTTTTCTTTTGACTTGCATACACATCCAAGACATGCACCAATTCCGCATGCCATCTTTTCTTCTAATGAAATCTGGCACTCAATGTCATTTGCCAAAGCATATTCTTTTATCGCTCTAAGCATTGGTGTTGGTCCACACGCATAAATTACATCGCCTGTTACAGCACATGCTTTAATCGCATCTATAACTGTTCCTTTCGTTCCTGTGCTTCCATCTTCTGTAGCAATATAAACATCACCATTTTTTTCAAGTTCGTCAATCAGAAACAATTCATCTCTATATCCTGCAACTGTCTGAACTTCTGCGATTTCTTTTAATTCTTTTCCTAACTGAACCATTGGAGGTATACCTATACCTCCTCCGATAAGAATCGCTTTTTTGCCTTCTCTTTGCATAAATCCATTTCCAAGTGGTCCTAAAATGTCAATATCATCACCTGACACATATCCGGACATTTCGGTGGTTCCTCCACCTACTACTCTATATACGATTCTTAAAGTTCCTTCTTCTTTATTAACTTCACAAATACTGATTGGTCTAGGTAAAAGCTTTGCTCCATCTTTACAATAAACAGATATAAACTGTCCTGCTACAGCTTTTGCTGCAATATCTTTTGTCTGAATCCACATACTGTAAACTCCTGTTGCTATGGATTCCTGTGAAATTACTTTTGCGATTTCTTTATGTTTCATCTAAACAGCACCTTTCTTAGATTGTGTTTGTATATTTTAATTTGAGAGTAGAAATCCGGTATGCATTTTTGCATTATACAATTCCACTACTCTTTTAATTATAAGCTATTTTAGAAAATTGAATTAATATCTTCAATCATATCAACAACAGCCTGACGTGAAGCATCTGCGTAATTTGCTTCTCCAAATTTAGCATATTTATCCTGCTTGTATGCACAAATTATACCTCTTGAAGAATTTACAATTGCTCCTAATCCGTCTTCATTAAAGTATGGTTTTAATCCGTCTGCTGTTCCACCCTGTGCACCATATCCCGGTACAAGAATGTAACTCTTTGGCATAACCTTTCTAAGAACTTTTCCCATTTCAGGATATGTTGCTCCTACAACTGCTCCTACATAACTGTAGTCATCTCCCATTATGTCTTCGCCCCATTTAGCAACCTGTTCACCAACCCATTCGTAAAGTGGTCTTCCGTCAATCATTCTATCCTGAAATTCTCCACTTGATGGATTTGATGTTTTAACTAAAATGAATAAACCTTTCTTTTCTTCTTTACATACATCCACAAACGGCTTAATACCATCTGTTCCAAGATAAGGATTTACTGTAGCAAAATCTTCATCAAATAATGAATATGTATTATTGCCAACCTTAACTTTCCCAAGATGTCCTGTTGCATAAGCTGCAGAAGTTGAACCGATGTCTCCTCTTTTAACATCTCCAATAACAACTAAATCCTTTTCTTTTGCATATTTTACAGTCTTGTCAAATGCAACTAATCCCGGAATTCCAAATTGTTCATACATTGCAATCTGTGGTTTTACTGCAGGTATTAAATCGTATGTTGCATCGATAATTCCTTTATTATACTGCCAAAGTGCTTCTGACACACCCTCAAGTGTTTCTCCAAATTCAGCATATGCCTTATCTGTAATATGCTTTGGTATGTAAGATAACATTGGGTCTAATCCTACAACTACAGGTGCATTTGTTTCTTTAATCTTTTTTACAAGTTTGTTAATCATTCTATTCTGCTCCTTTATGCTTTATATTAATTTACTTATCTTTCTTCTTCAGGCTCCTTAACAATCTTTCCACCTAAAATTGTCCATTTAACTTTTCCTGATACTTTTGTTCCTCCAAATGGAGTATTTCTTCCTTTAGACTTAAATTCATTTACATCAATAATGTATTCCTCATCCGGATTGATAATTGTAATATCGGCTACTTTTCCTTCGTCCAATGAACCTTTGTCTATTCCTAATACTTTAGCAGGATTATAGCTCATCTTTTCAGCCATCTGCATAGGTGTGATAAATCCCGGTTTAAGCAAATGAGTCACTGTTAATGGTACTGCTGTTTCCAATCCTACAATTCCAAAAGGTGCTTCTGTTATGCTTCTTGCTTTTTCCTCTGCACTATGTGGTGCGTGATCTGTTGCAATTACATCCATAACATCTTCGCTAAGTCCCTTTATAAGTGCGTCAACATCCTCTCTTGTTCTAAGTGGAGGATTCATTTTATAATTTGCATCTGCACTATCCATATCATCTGTACTCATGGCAAAATGATGTGGACATACTTCTGCAGTAACTTTAACTCCGTCTTCTTTTGCTTTTTTAACCATTGTTACACTGTCTTTTGTTGAGCAATGGCACAAATGTAATTTAGCCCCTGTTTCTTTTGCAAGCAAAATATCTCTTGCCACAATTATATCTTCAACAGCGTTACTAATACCCTTAACTCCAAATTCTTCTGATTTGTCGCCCATATTCATTACGCCGCCATTTACTAAATTGATATCTTCGCAATGAGCTAATACCGGCACATCCGCTTTAACTGCATTTTTCATTGCATCACGATATACATTAGAATCCATAACAGATTTACCATCTTCACTTATTGCGCAAACACCTGCCTCTTTAAGTTCAAATACGTCTGTTATTTGTTTTCCTGCCATTCCTTTTGTGACAGAACCTACAGGAAGTACATTTGTATATCCTGCTTCTTTTCCTTTATTTATAATATATCTGACCACTTCTGCATTGTCAGTAACAGGTTTTGTATTTGGCATGCAACATACAGATGTAAATCCACCATTAGCTGCCGCCATACTTCCTGTTATTATATCTTCTTTATAAGTAAGCCCCGGGTCTCTAAAATGAACATGTAAGTCTATAAGTCCCGGCATTACAAAACATCCCTTAGCATCAATAACCTTATCAGCTTCTTTTTCGATGTTTTCCCCTTTTTCAACAATTACTCCGTCCTTAACATAGACATCTAACACCTTATCCATTTTCTCAGACGGATTAATTACTCTTCCGTTCTTAATAAGAATTGTCATATATACCTCTTTCCGGCCGCCTGTTTTCAGGCAGAATACGCCATCTAAAAGTATATCAAATAAATGTATTCGTTTCAAGGCAAGTAAAAGAAAATGAAATATATAAAGTTCATAGCTATTTTGCATTATTTTATGTTATTATTATTTTATCTATTGCCAGTATGATAGTTTAGTGTTATACTTCATCTAGTATTGATAACTATATAGATTTTACAAAAGATTCTTTTATCTTAAGGAGTTTAGTTTTATGTATAAAATAATTAGCGATAGCGCATGTGATTTATCAAAAGAATATGTTGAAAAGAATGACATTACAGTTGTTCCTTTTTCTGTTTCTTTTGACCAGGAACATTATTTAAAAGACAGCATTGATATAACAAGAGATGAGTTTTACACAAGGCTTGTTAATGAAAATGTTTTTCCAAAGTCATCACTTCCATCAGTTGAAGAATATATGGATACATTTTTAGAATATGTTAAACAGGATATTCCTGTTATATGTTTAACAATTTCTCTTGTTCTTAGTGGTTCTTATAATTCAGCAAGAACAGCTGCTGATTTAATTAAGGAAGACTACCCTGATGCAAAGATTGCAGTATTTGATTCTAAGCAAAACACTGTTACACAGGCATTATTAGTAAATGAAATTGTAAAGATGAAAAATGACGGTCTTAGTTTTGAAGAGTCTGTTGAAAAAATTGACAAATTAATTCCTACAGCAATCATTTTCTTTACTGTTGGTTCTCTTGATTATCTTAAAATCGGTGGTCGTATTGGAAAGCTTGCTTCAATTGCAACAGGTAAATTAGGAATCAAACCTATCATCTTACTTAAAAACGGTGAATTAGGTTTAGGCGGAATCGGCAGAAGTCGTGCTAAATTGAAGAAAGCTGTTTTGGATACTGTTAACAAGCACTTTACTGACAACAATTTAAGTAAAGATGATTACAACTTCAACGTTGGTTGGGGATATGATAAAGAGGAAGGAGCTGAATTCTTAAAGGATGCTGAAAGCACACTTGGAGTAAAATGCTTAGACGAACTTAATGTTGATATCGGTATGACAACTGCTGTTCACACAGGTCCTTATCCTATAGGTGTAGGTATTATTCAAAAATACGAAACTTTAAAATAGATATATATTACAAGAAGTAAATGTTTATACACTTGGGGTTCACCATATTTTACAAAGATTCAAAGCGTGTGCTAAAAGGTGCACAATAAAACTTGGGTTACCCCCATTCTTTACAAAGAGCCAATAAAACCAAAAGCCTCGCAATTTGCGAGGCTTTTGGTTTTATTCATCTATATCTCTGCTTTCTGTATCTATAATTGCATTATCATCTACCCATCTTCTAATTTTACCTGATACAGTTAATGTTGTAATTAAATCTACAACTCCTGAGTATGTTAAAATTATTCCTGTAATTCTTGTAACAAATACTGCTGTGTTCTGAGGATTAATTAATATTACAATTCCTAATAATACATTAACAATTGCCACTATAAGTAAAAATACCCAATGTGAATCCATTCTTTTCAAATCCAAAGCATTTTCAATTTTCATAATTCCACTTATCACTATAATTATTCCAACTATAAACGGAATGATTGATATAACAAAATCTTTTTTTACAAGAACAAATATTGCAGCAACTATAAAAATAATTCCAACTACAAGTTCATATTTATAAAAATCATTTATCAAATCTCTTTTTCTATATTCAAGTAAATATCTTATTGCTAAAAGTAAAAATATAACTGCTATTATATAACAAATTGTATTCAATATGCTACTTGGATAAATCATCATCAAAATGCCCATTAATATACATAACAAAGCATAAATTACCATTTCCCATTTAAGACTTTTCAAATAATTCATATCGCATCTTCCTTTTCAATATGAGCCCGGATTACTCCGGGCCCATAATTTTGTTTATTGTTATTATTTACAATATAAGTGTTTTTATTATTTAAAATACTTAACTCCGGCTTCAAATACCTTAAGATCCTGTTCGCCATAAATATTCATAGCTACTGAGTTTCCTTTTCTTTCGATATGAGCCATCTTACCTAAGCATCTTCCGTCTGGAGATGTAATACCTTCAATTGCATAATATGAACCGTTTACATTCCATTCTTCATCCATTGTAGGCTGTCCCTGTTCATTTACATACTGAGTAGCAACCTGACCGTTAGCAAATAATTCTTTAATACATTCTTCAGATGCAACAAATCTTCCTTCACCATGTGAAGCAGGATTTACATATGTTCCACCAAGTTCTGCTAACTGTAACCAAGGTGATTTATTTGATACAACCTTTGTATAAACCATCTTAGATACGTGTCTGTTAATTGTGTTGTATGTCAATGTTGGTGAATTTTCATTCTGTCCTGTAATCTGTCCGTTTGGAACTAATCCTAACTTAATTAAAGCCTGAAATCCATTACATATACCAAGTGCTAATCCATCTCTTTCATTTAAAAGTTTATGAACAGCTTCTTTAATCTTTTCATTTCTAAATGCTGTAGCAAAGAACTTAGCTGATCCATCCGGTTCATCACCTGCACTAAATCCACCTGGGAACATAATAATCTGTGACTGATTAATGCTTTCTTCAAAGATTTTTACTGAATCTCTGATATCTTCAGGTGTAAGATTCTTAAATACCTTTGTAATAACTTTTGCGCCTGCATTTTCAAATGCCTTAGCACTGTCATATTCACAGTTAGTTCCTGGGAATACAGGAATAAATACTGTAGGTTTAGCAATCTTATTCTTGCATACATAAACACTTCCTTTATCGTATACAGGAGTATCGATAACTGATGTGTCTTTATGACTTCTTGTTGGGAATACTTTTTCAAGTGGTTTTTCCCATGTCTTAATTGCATCATCTAATAAAATTGATTCTTCTCCATATTTAAGTGTAGCATCATCTGTTGTTTCACCGATTAATACATAACTTACATTTACATCATCAATCTTATCAGCAGGTACTTCTGCAATTATATCACCATATCCAGGTGCAAATAAATCTGCTCCAGGAATCTGTCCGCTGACAGAAACACCAATCTTATTACCAAATGCCATCTTACTTACTGCTGGAATAACACCTTTACTATCTAATGCATATGCTGAAATTATAGTTCCATTCTGAATCATTTCATGAATTGCATCATATAACTTCATCATACATTCGTAATTTGGCTTTTCGTACTGGTCTCTGCATATTTCAAATTTAACAATCTTACTTCCAACTTCTTTAAATTCGGGTGTAATAATATCTTTTTCTTTTGCAACATCTACCGCAAATGAAACAAGTGTTGGAGGAACATCAATATCATTAAATGTACCTGACATACTATCCTTACCACCGATTGATGGAAGACCAAATCCCATCTGAGCGTCATATGCACCAAGAAGTGCTGCAAATGGCTGGCTCCAACGCTTTGGATCTTCTGTCATTCTTCTGAAGTATTCCTGGAATGTAAATCTAATCTTCTTATAATCACCACCTGTTGCAACTACCTTAGCTACAGAATCTACTACTGCATAAATTGCACCATGGTATGGGCTCCAACTTGAAAGATATGGATCAAATCCGTAACTCATAATTGTTACTGTATCGCATTTACCTTTAAGTACAGGAAGCTTAGCTACCATTGTCTGAGTTTCTGTTAACTGATATTTACCACCAAATGGCATAAATACTGAACCTGCTCCAATTGAGCCGTCAAATTTTTCTACTAATCCCTTCTGTGAACACTCATTTAAATCTGATAATGTTTCTAACCATTTTTCCTTAACATCATCAACCTGAGGTTTCTTGAAGAAGTTCTTATCTTCATCCGGCATTTCAACTTCTACTGTTGTTTCCTGATGAGCTCCGTTTGTATCGAGGAATGCTCTTGAAATATTAACTATCTCTTTTCCTCTCCATTCTAATACAAGTCTAGGTTCTTCTGTTACATATGCTACTTCTGTTGCTTCAAGATTTTCTTCATTAGCATATTTTAAGAACTGTTCTACATCTTTAGGATCTACAACAACTGCCATTCTTTCCTGTGATTCTGAAATTGCAATTTCCGTACCATCAAGACCTGCATATTTCTTAGTTACTTTATCGAGGTTTACATGTAATCCGTCTGCTAATTCACCTATAGCAACAGATACACCACCTGCACCAAAGTCATTACATTTCTTAATTAAATAACTTACTTCTTCACGTCTGAACAATCTCTGTAATTTACGTTCTGTAGGTGCATTACCCTTCTGAACTTCTGCTCCACAGCTTTCAATTGACTGTTCTGTATGAATCTTTGAAGAACCTGTTGCTCCACCACAACCGTCTCTTCCTGTTCTACCACCTAATAAGATAATAATGTCACCCGGGTCAGAATTTAATCTCTGTACTGCACGTCTAGGAGCTGCTCCCATAACCGCACCGATTTCCATTCTCTTAGCAACATAATCAGGATGATAAATTTCCTTAACATATCCTGTTGCAAGACCAATCTGGTTACCATATGAACTATATCCATTAGCTGCTCCCTGAACAATCTTCTTCTGTGGTAATTTACCCTTTAAAGTTTCGCTCATTGACTTAGTTGGATCAGCTGCACCTGTTACACGCATTGCCTGATATACATATGTACGTCCTGACAATGGATCTCTGATTGCTCCACCTAAACATGTTGCAGCGCCACCAAATGGTTCAATTTCTGTAGGATGGTTGTGTGTTTCATTCTTAAAGTTAACAAGCCATTCTTCTTCCTTGCCGTCAACTTCTACAGGCACAACAATACTACATGCATTTATTTCATCTGATTCTTCCTGGTCGTCTAATTTACCTTCCATCTTTAACTTACGCATAGCCATAAGTGCTAAATCCATAAAGCAGACAAACTTGTCCTTTCTACCCTTGAAAACACTTTCTCTTGTTTCCATATACTCTTCGTATGTCTTAACAAGTGGACTATTAAAATATCCATCATCAAATGTAACATCTGTAAGTTCTGTATTAAATGTTGTATGACGGCAATGATCTGACCAATATGTATCTAATACTCTTATTTCTGTTATTGAAGGATCTCTGTCTTCTTCATTCTTGTAATAATTCTGAATGTGAAGAAAATCTTTAAATGTCATAGCAAGTCCTAAAGAATCATATAATTCTTTAAGTGGTGCTTCCTCCATATCCTTAAAGCCATCGAATATAATAACATCTGCAGGTTCTTCAAATTCTGTTACAAGTGTTTCAGGTTTTTCTAAACCTGTTTCTCTTGAATCTACAGGGTTAATACAATATGACTTAACCTGTTCAAACTGTTCATCACTCATATGTCCTTCTAAAACATATGTTGTTGCACTTTTAATTACAGGCTTCTCGTCTTCATTTAAAAACTTAACACACTGTTCTGCAGAATCAGCTCTCTGATCAAACTGTCCCGGCAAATATTCCACGCTAAAAATTCTGTCTGTTTCGTTAAACGGAAAATTTTCTTCATAAACATTATCAACCGGTGGTTCAGAAAATACTGTTGTTAATGCTTTCTTATAAGTGTCTTCAGATAAATTCTCAACATCATATCTTACTAAAACTCTTACGGCATCCAATGTGTTGATTCCTAAATAACCCTTGATATCCTCTGTAAGTTCCTTGGCTTTAACAGCATATGGCTGTTTCTTTTCCACATAAACTCTCTTTACCTTGCTCATGAGTTCCTCCTGAATAGTAGTTTTATTATGGATTATGTCATTGCGACATAACCCATACTTATTCGATAGTATAGCACTTTTTTTTTAATAAGTACACTTTAAAAATGTTTTAATTAAATTCATTCATATGTTTTCTATACCATTTAGGGACGTGTCTCATCTGACACTTTTCATTTCTTCTCTCTTCTATCGCTATCGCATCAAAAAATACTTTCCACAATTCCTCATAATCATCATCTATATCAATCTGATCAATCACTCTATCTAGCTCTTCTCCGGATACAACTATTGTTTCACTTTTATACCTGTGAACTAGCGCTTTTTTTCTAATATCATCATATATAATCCAGTTTTCTTCAGGATATCTGCATGTAAAATGATTCTCAATTAATAGTAAAACATCACACTTAGGACTTATTGTGCCAAATAAAAATTTACCGTTAATTTCTTTAAATCTTAATATTTCTCTGAATACATTCGCCTCATTAGAAACTTTTCTTGCCAATTCCATTACGGTCATTACTCTATTTTCACTAAGCATCTTAGTAGTTCTACTACCTGCTCTAAATCCCACTTTAAGGAATTCCAAAATAGCATTCCCGCGATTCTTATCATAATGATGTGCTGCCCTGAAAACATATTCATATGCTTCAACCGATATCTTCTGCTGAATTGCCTGTGCAACACTAATTGCCTTCTTTACGTTAGTCTTACAATTAATGTTCTCACAAAACAACTCATATGCATAATCATCTCCCGGATAAATCTTTACTTTATTACCCTTAAGCATTAAAACCCATCCGTCATATACAGCAGTCATAATTCCATCAAATGAGTCATCACATACAAGAGTTATTTCCTTAAATTCATTCATCAGTTCACCCCCATATCAAATATATTCATCTGCGTATAAGTAATATTATTATCAATGGCATAAGTATTCTTTCTGTCACTATCCGCTATTGAACGTGCTATATAATCCTGATTCATATTAAGAGGCATCATTGTCTTTCCGTTACATGTTATAAAAAATGCTGCTCTTTTTAATACAACACCCATCTTCTTTAAATTAGAAAACTCCAACTTACCATATCGTCTTGCTGACACAATTCGTTTTGCAGACTTTACACCAATTCCCGGAACTCTTAACAACGTATAATAATCTGCCCTCATAATCTCCACAGGGAACTGTTCTATATGATTAATAGCCCAGTCGCACTTAGGATCTAACGCCATATTAAAATTAGGCTTCTCTTTGCTTAATAATTCCCCTGCCGTAAAACCATAATATCTTAATAGCCAATCCGCCTGATACAATCTATGTTCTCTAAGTAAAATGCTATGACCTTCCAAAGATGGTGCCTCTATATTATGATTCACATCTACAAATCCTGAATAAAACACTCTCTTAAGTTTAAACTTCTCATACAATGTAGCTGTTACATTTAATATCTGGTAATCTGTTTCTCTTGTTGCTCCAATAATCATCTGAGTGCTCTGCCCTGCCGGGACAAATTTAGAACTCTTATAACCTCCATATTTCATTGGATAATAATATCCGTCATTCTTCCCCGGAAGCAAATGACCCATTCCATCTTTAATCTGTTTCATGGGTGTAATTATATTCTTATGATGCTTGTTCGGTGCAAGTTCAGAAAGGCTTTCCTGCGTTGGCAATTCTAAGTTGGCACTCATTCTATCAACAAGAAAACCCAATTTTTCAATAATTTCAGGTGATGTACCCGGAATTACTTTTACATGTATATAGCCATAAAAATGATGTATATTTCTCAATTTCCAAATTGCTTCATAAATAAGTGACATTGTATGATTAGGATTCTTAACTATTCCCGAGCTCAAAAATAGCCCTTCTATATAATTTCTTCTATAAAACTCTATGGTTAATTTACAAACTTCATCAGGTGTAAATGTTGTCCTCGGCACATCATTAGAAACTCTGTTAACACAATACTTGCAATCATATATACACTCATTAGTAAATAATATCTTAAGCAGTGACACACATCTTCCATCCGCCGCAAATGTATGACATATTCCACACGCATGAGTATCTCCAAGTCCACTTCCCTTATTGCTTCTGTCGACGCCACTACTTGTACACGCCACATCGTACTTGGCAGCATCTGTCAATATTCTTAACTTCTCTGACATGCTAAGATTATGAGTAACATTAACTTCCACGGAATCTGTATTAAATTTACTGTCATCAATAACGCTGGTTTTATTATATGTAGCATCATTAAGCTCTTTACTTAAATTGTCAATACTAATTACGTCTGATTTATTACTCAATTCCATGCTATCCATGTATGTGTCACCGCCTTTCTGTCGAACATACGTTCTGTTATGATGATAACACCCTTTTGCACAATTTGCAATAGTCAAATTCTGTAACTTTTTTATTGAGTAATACATTATTAATGAAAATTTAATATTCATAATGTTATTTTTTTTTTAATTTGTGCTAAAATAAAATTATACGAGGCTAGGGTAAAGAGTGCGTAGCACGAAACAATCCGTAGGTATCAACGTTGGAGTTTCTAAGCCCACTTGAGTTTACTCATACGCGGGTGAAAAAACTTGGTACGGCTAACTACAGAAGAATTTATACAAAAGTTTTATACTTAAGAAGGAGGAATTACTATGCCCTCATTATATGCTCATAACAAATTTGGCAAACTTGTAATTAAAAATTTGCCCGTTGAATATAAAGAAATTATCAGAAGATATCCAAATTCATTCAGACTTGGACTTCAGGGCCCTGATTATCTATTTTTCTACAGAGCCTTTTCAATGAACAAAATCAACCAATATGGTGTTAAACTTCACAAATCCGATGCTTACACATTTATGCTTAATTCCATTGATGTAGTACATAAATATGGAATTCACAGTGCAGAATTCAGTTATATCATGGGATTTATATGCCATTTTACATTGGACAGCATTTGTCATCCCTATGTTAATTTAAGTATGAATGAAACAGGTTGCGGTCACATAGAAATTGAAGGTGATTTGGAGAATCTTTTGCTTTCAAAAGATGGTTTTAAACCTGAACGCTACCCAATGCACAAACTTGTTTCTACAGATTATGCCACCGCCAAAAGTGCTGCTGTATTTTATAAAGGACTTTCAACAATTGCTTCACATAAATGCATGCGATGGATGCGACTTATTAAGCATTTATTTGTTGCTCCTAGAAAGCCAAAGCAAAAAATAATTGACATTCTCATGCGTGGAACATTTCATTATAAATCTTTTAAAGGTCACATGATTGAACCTGAGGCAAATAAGAAATGTCGTAAAAATACAATTGAATTAGAAAAAATGTTAAGAGATTCTGTTCCTGTGGCTGTATCACTTATAAAAAACTACAGAAAAGTATTGTCCGGTTCAGTTGCTTTGTCACCAAGATTCCATTATGACTTTAACGGTAACAGGCTTAATTAAAATAAATAAAACAACGGGTAAATAGCCAGTCAAGCTATTTACCCGTTGTTTGTTTCAATTCATAAAAATACCTTTCGTATTAACACTAAAAGTATTTTGTCTGAAATATGTTTATTTTCATTTCTGTTTTTTAACTATTTCATTAAGCAAAGCATTTGCTACCTCGTCTTTAGACATAATTGGCAACTCTTTTACTTCATCCTTAGTAATAATTGTTACTATGTTTGTGTCTGTTCCAAATCCGGCACCTTTAACTTTTAAGTTGTTTGCAACAATCATGTCGAGATTTTTCCTTTCAAGTTTTGCTTTTGAATTTTCAAGCATATTTTCAGTTTCCATGGAAAAGCCACATACAAACTGATTTTTCTTTTTAGGAGCAAGCGTTCCAATGATGTCCGTTGTTCTCTCTAATTCTATTGAAGAATCTCCTTCTTTTTTCTTAATCTTGTTATCCGCAGGATTAACCGGACGATAATCGGCAACTGCCGCACTCATTATGAGAATATCCTGATTGTCAAATTCAGCTGCTACTGCTTCGTACATATCCTGTGCACTTTCGACATCCACAACTTTAACAAAATCAGGTTTTTCTATAGAAGTATGTCCACTAACCAAAGTTACATCTGCACCTCTAAGCATTGCATTTTTTGCAATTGCATAACCCATCTTTCCTGTAGAATGATTGCTGATGAAACGAACAGGATCAATTTTTTCTTTCGTAGGACCCGCAGTAACTAAAATCTTTTTGCCTTTCAAATCTTTTTCAAATGCTAGTTCTTTCATAATATATGAAAGAAGCACTTCAGGTTCAGGCATTTTTCCACTGCCGGTAGTTCCACATGCAAGATATCCTACTGCCGGTTCAATAACTTCATAGCCATAATCCTTTAGTTTTTTAAGATTGTCCTGAACAATAGGATTTTCAAACATATTCGTGTTCATTGCAGGAGAAATATATTTAGGACATTTTGCTGCCATAATTGTTGTCGTAAGCATATCATCCGCAATACCATTTGCAATCTTTCCAATTACATTTGCACTGGCAGGAGCCACCATAAATATATCCGCTTTCTGTGCTAATGACACATGTTCAACCTGAAATTCAAAATTTCTGTCAAATGTATCTACAAGGCATTTTGTTCCCGTAAGCGATTCAAATGTAATAGGATTTATAAAATTTGTTGCATTTTTAGTCATTATAACATTTACATCTGCATGAAGTTTTACTAAAGCACTCGCCAAGCTTGCAATTTTGTACGCTGCTATGCTTCCTGTTACGCCTAACACTACTGTTTTTCCTTTTAACATAACGGTTCTCCTATTTTTCTAAATCAAATATTCTTCCCTATTTTATCCTATTTTTCTAAATCAGGCAATCTCCCATGTTTTCTATTTTTCCAAGTCAAATAATCTTCCATGTTTTTCGTAATTTGTAAGTCTTGTAATTTTGTTGTCATCATCTACGAAAACAACCTTTGGCTTGTTTTCTTTAACTTCCTCAGGTGTCATCTGTGCATAACACATAATAATTACCTTATCGCCTAATGATACACAATGTGCTGCTGCTCCATTTAAGCAAATCATTCCTGAACCGCGTTCACCGGCAATTGCATAAGTTTCAAATCTATTTCCATTATCTACGTCAGCAATCTGAACTTTTTCATATTCTAAAATTCCTGCTGCATCTAATAAATCCTCATCAATTGTTATGCTTCCTACATAATCTAATTCTGCCTGTTTTACTGTTGCACGGTGTATCTTGCTTTTTAACATTTCTATCTGCATTTTTATTTCCTTCCGCTTTTATTTTTACATTGTATTCCGTCTGCCATGCCCCATTCTAAAATGCTCCGCATTTTATCATGGACGGCTGCGCCGTATACCTGCATTTTTTTGCCATGCCCCATTCTAAAATGCTCCGCATTTTATCATGGACGGCTGCGCCGTATACCTGCAAATAATTTTTTTCATATTTGAGAGCAAGCTCTCATCTGAAAAAATTATTTGCAGGTGCATGGCTTGGCTTAATCCCAAATGGTATTGTCTATTAATCTTGTCTTTCCAATGTAAACTGCCATAGCTACTAACATTGGCTTCTGTACTTTCTTAACCTGCTGCATTGTTAAGCCATCAACCGCTTTAACATAATCAATTTTAGCAAGTGGTTCCGTTTCAATATTTTTCTTCATAGCTTCAACAATCTTATCCGCATCAGTTTCACCTGCTTCAAGCATTTCTCTTCCAAGCTTAACTGTTCTGCTTAAAATTAAAGCTGCTTTTCTTTCTTCTGCTGAAAGATATGTGTTTCTTGAACTCTTTGCAAGTCCATCTTCTTCTCTTACAATAGGGCAACCGATAACTTCAATATCAAAATTTAAATCCTGTACCATATGCTTAATAATCGCTAACTGCTGAGCATCCTTCTGGCCAAAATAAGCTCTGTCAGGGTTTACGATGTTAAATAATTTGCTTACTACTGTACATACACCTCTGAAATGAACAGGTCTGCTAAGTCCACATAATTCTTCTGTCAACACTGACATATCAACGTATGAACTAAAACCATCTTTGTACATTTCTTCAGGTTCAGGATTAAAAATCAAATCTGCGCCAAGGCTTTCACAGAATTTGCTATCCTTTTCTAAATCTCTTGGATAACTTTCCAAATCTTCTGTTGGTCCAAACTGCATTGGATTTACAAATATGCTGACTACAACTTTATCATTTTCTTCTCTTGCTTTCTTTATAAGACTTCCATGTCCTTCATGAAGATATCCCATTGTTGGTACAAATCCAACTGTCTGTCCTTCTTTTTTCCAAGTATTTACATTTTCTCTAACTTCTTTAATTGTTTTTACTACTTTCATTGTTCGTCCTCCTGTAATCTGTATTGCCTCTCCATTCGGTCAGCGGCTATTCGTCGGAAACATTTATAGAAAATGAACTTCGTTCATTTTGTTTCCTCCTGTATTCTGTATTGCCCCTCCCTTCGGTCGGCGGCTATTCGCTTTTTACAATTCTTTAATATAATTTTCCTATTACTTCATCATCTATTTTATATGAATGTTCTGCAGCCGGAAAAGTCTGATTGTTAATTTCCTCTTTGTACTGTCTGAACGCGTTTTTCATTACTTCACCAACATTTGCAAAATTCTTAACAAACTTTGGAACGTAATCTGTAAACATTCCTAGCATATCCTGATATACCAAAACCTGTCCGCTACAACCTGCTCCTGCTCCAATTCCAATTGTAGGAATTGAAAGTTCTTCCGTAATCTTTGTAGCAAGCTTTTCAGGAACACATTCAAGTACAAGCATTGAAGCTCCTGCTGCTTCTACTGCTCTTGCATCATCTATTAATTTCTGAGCTGCATCTTCTGTCTTTCCCTGTACCTTATATCCACCAAGTGCGTTAATTGACTGTGGTGTAAGTCCCAAATGAGCACAAACCGGAATTGATGCTTTAACAATAGCTTCTATCTGTGGGCAAACTTCTTTTCCGCCCTCTAATTTTACCATCTGCGCACGTCCCTCTTTCATAAGTCGACCTGCATTTACAACTGCATCATATACTGATGACTGATATGACATAAATGGCATATCGCAAACGATTAACGGGTTCTTTGCCCCTCTTGCAACAGCTGCGCAGTGATGAATCATATCTTCCACTGTTACGCTGATTGTATCTTCGTAACCAAGCATTGTATTTCCAAGAGAGTCACCTACTAAAATTGTATCAACTCCTGCCTCGTCCATAAGCTTTGCTGTTGAATAATCGTAACATGTAAGCATTGCAATTTTTTTATTTTCTGCTTTCATATTCTGAAGTGTTGTTACTGTAGTTTTCATTTTAATATTTCCTCCATCTCACTATAATCAATATTTTTATCTCTGTTCTCCGCAACTTTCAAAACTTCCAAAGATACTGCCTTATATGTTCTTTTTTCATCATCATTAAGGCATTCCAAATGTTTTTTTATTGTGCCAATATCATTTCTCTGAATAGGTCCCGTAAGTGCATTAACCGTTCCGTCATTAATAATATGTTTGATATTTCCCATAACGATAGGCGTAATTGCCTCATGAGCACTTTTTTCATCAAATCCACATTCCTTAAGCAGATTTTCACTCATGTTAATAAGTCCTACCACAAGATTACTGCAAACAGCTGCCGCAGCATGATATTTGACTTTATCTTTTTTGTCTATGGTAATAACTTTATTTCCCAGATTTTCAAATAGACTAATCATCCGGTCTAAATATTTTGTATCACCTTCAATTGTAAAATAACTATTGGAAAGCTCTTTGTAAGAATCGTATTTATTACTTACTGCAAAGAGTGGATGGATGGAGTAACCGTAACAATTCATGTCGGTTATATCCGAAAAGACATCTGACGACATAGCGCCACTACAATGACAAATAATCTTATTCTTAATGTGCTGACTTTTCAACTGATTCCATACAGACTTAATCTGCCCATCAGATACCGTCAAAAAAATCACATCACTATCCGCTATTAAATCATTGATTTCTTTGTATTCTTTACTGTTTGTAAATTCTGCTGCTTCCACAGCATCATGTTCAAATTCACTGTAATAGCCACAAACATTCTGACCATTTTCAGCAAAATATTTTCCAAGGGAAAAGCCAACTTTCCCTGCTCCTATAAATCCAATTTTCATGGCATCCCTCCTAACCTTAGTTACGGGATAATGAGTCCGATTTTCTAAAATGAAATATCGGCTATGCACACTCAAATTATTAATATAAGAAATTGTCTTTTGGTATAGTTTCTTTCGAATACCATCCATAAAGCCGCAATAACATAGCGGTCTTTCCTCGAGACACTCTATCACAATTACAAAAATTTCGCAAGGGTATCTACATTTTGAACTTTTAAATATAGAAAAAATATATAGCCTTAAAATAAGAATAGCCTGCCATCTTTCAATGTTATTCTTATAACCTATATAATTTGTTATTCAAAATATTGATTTATATAATTAAATATATTATACTTGTCACATCATTTGAAAGTAGGTGTAATTGTGGCTGAACGAAATTATTTTATTAATGGAATAACTGAATTACTTATTCTATCTTTTTTAAAGAATCACGATGCTTATGTATATGAGATTACTAAAAGCATTGAAGAGAAATCAGGTGGACTTCTTTCTATTTCTCAAAATACTATTTATACAGCTACATACAAGCTTGAGAATGAAGGAAAAATTAGTGAATATTCTAAATTAGTTGGTAGAAAGAGAACTAGAATTTACTATCACATTGAAGATGAAGGTATTAATTATCTTGAGCAATTATCAAATAATTACAACAATACTATAAATGGTGTTAAGACTATTTTAGACTCACTTAATTAATTTTTTACGAAAGGGGGATAAACTATATAATGAATAGAGTATGTAAGATGTATGTTAAGAACGTAAAATCAGCATTTCCCATTATAGGTAAATCTGAAAGACTATATATAGAAAAATTGCAAAACTATCTTGAAGAATATTGTAACGAATATAATATTTCTTCTCTTGAAGAACTATATAAAAATTTTGGTACTCCTGATGATGTAATTAATTCATATTTTGTTTGGAATGCTAACAACAATTTGTACTATAATGTACATAAATTAAATATAGTAAGTTGTGTTTTTCTTACTATTATTGCAGTTCTTCTGTTATTTTCAATTGTTATATAATTTATGATTATCAGAAATAAAACAACCTTCAAAGATAAGAAACATTTCTATTTTTTGAAGGTTATTTTTTACTCTTCTATTTCACTCTCAACCTGTTATTATTCATCTAAATATTCTTCTAAGCAAATTCCCTTACTCATTATTTCTTTTGCTGCTGTTTTACCGACATATCTGTAATGCCATGGTTCATATATTACACCTGTTATCTTTTTCTTATTCTCAGGATATCTCAATATAAATCCATATTTCCAACAGTTTTTCATCAACCATTTTTGAACCGGTGTATTCTCCTGTTCGTTCTCTAACATTTGATAGTTATCATCTACTATATCTACTGCAAGCCCGATTTCATGCTCACTTGTTCCCGGAATAGCCACTACGGTTGCGGCTTCGTTTTTTGCTTTCGTTTGTGAATAACCTTCATTTAAAAGATCATAAATTTTCTGTTCATATAAAATCTTTTGCTTTCTATGGCTTCTATATGATGAACAAATAATAGGGTCAAGTCCTTCATCTCTGCAATCATCCATCATTTGCTGTAATTCTTCATAACATCTCTTATCTATTGCCTGTCCATTCTTCAATTGCACCACATCAATTTTTGTATCACTGTTAATTTTATTTTGATAATTCACAAGAATCAATTTCCAATCTGATTTTTTAGATGGCTTAGTTGTTTCTATAGTTTTCTCATTTTTATTAGCAGCTCTTACATTATTTTTAGTAATCACAAATTTTCCAAAGTTATTCACACACCCTGTAATAATAATCAATGCTATTAATATTCCTAATACACCTATGCACTTTTTCAATTTACTTTTTCTTAATTTTTTTATTTCATTGCCCCTTTCCTTTTCTTTTCTTATTTTGTATCCATTTTCACTTGTGTACATAAAAAACACCTCACTATGATTTTTTGTTATAAATCATCATAGTAAAGTGTTTCTAAAAAACGGCTATGTTTTGGCATCGTTTTGGCATCATTTACTGATTAAAATAAACTCCGTATTTATCGGTATTCATATACACTATAATTTGTTTTTTTGAATTATTATCAGATAACATTATTTCTATCTGCCCGTAATTTTTATTATTAATTTGCGCTTCCACTCCATAATATTTTCCAAGTGCTTTTACAAATTCTTCTACATCAGTAATAAATGGTGTATATTCTACATTTTCATAATCTATTGAAAATCCACATACAAGCCCTGTTGCATCCTCTATCTGCATGTTTATACTAATTCCCTCAATACCTTCTAAATTACAATTCCATATAACCATTTTAGTTGCAGTTGCTTCACTCATAATTTTTTTCTGCATCTTACTATTTTTTTTGTTCTCATCACTAGCAGTTGCATTGGATGTTCCTGATATTCCATAATTCAAATTATCGTTTACATATATTGAATTTTGTGAGTCTTCTATATATAAATCTGCTGATTCATTATGATACTTTATATTCTCAAAGTCTAAATCTGAAGAACAATATTCTTTTATAATTTTCAAAAATGATTTTTCCTGTTCATATATTTCAGCTCTGCTTTTTTCCATACCACTTACTATTTCACGCGAATAGTAAAAATTATTATTTGATATATTGTTTAATATATTAAATATTTCATTCTCAGTTTTAAATTCAATTTGATTTATGTTATATTTAGATACTTTTCCCTGAAGAATTTTATCCTGATATGTTAAAACTGTTTTTGGGAAAAGAGCACCTACAGTTATCATTATGGCAACCAAAGCTATTGTTTTAATTCTATACCACATTTATGCTCTTCCTCCCTTCAGTTCTACCGTTACAGTTGTTCCTTCATTTTCTTTACTTTCAAATTTAATATCGCCATTATGAACTTCTACAATTTTTGCACACAGCGCCAATCCTAATCCGGCTCCACCCTGTTTTCTTGAACGTGATTTATCAACTCTATAAAAAGCTTCTGTTATGTGTTGTAATGCTTCCGGCGGCATTCCTTTTCCATTATCCTTTACGATAATTGAACAACCATTATCTGTCATTTTAACTTCTACACTAATTATACCATGCCCGTTATCAGTCATTGCTTTTCTACTATTATCCATTAAATTAATTATAAGGGAACGCACAAGGTCTGGTTCTAACAGGCAGACTCCTTTTTCATAGTTATATTTTAATGCAATATTTCTTTTCAAATAATCAGCTTTAAGATTTTCTACTAACTGTTCAACTATTTTCCCCGGCGAAACTAAAACCAATTTCACCTCACTATTTTCAGTTACAAATATGTCCAATAGTTTTAGTGACAATCTTTCTAATCTCTTGCCCTCTGAAAAAATATAATTTGCTGCTTCTACCTGTTCATCCATTGTCAGTGCCTGACTTCGTAACAAATCCGCATATCCTATAATTGAGGTCATAGGCGTCTTTAGTTCATGAGTAAAATTTCCTATAAACTGATTCTGACTTTCCATTGTATCCTTCAATTCAATTATATTATTTTCCAGTTTGTCCGCCATTTTATCAAATTCCCTTGCCATTGTTCCTATTTCATCTTTTGTCTTTATTCTTGAACGATACGAAATATTACCTGCGGCAATTGCTTTTGATGTTCTTGACAATCTTACTAATGGTCTTGTCATTATAAATGAATTGCTGTACGAAAGTATTCCACATAAAGCAATCATTATTGCAAATACTTCATAATATATTTGCTGTAGTTTATCCCTTTCTTCATATATCGGTGAAATATCATATGCTACATCTAAATAACATTTTTCTTTTCCTACTTTTAATGCCCCTGAAACTTTAAGATATTTTTCTTTATCATTTCCTGCTATTACTTTTGTAATGCAACTTTTCTCGTCGACATTTTTCTTTGATTTTGTACTTTCTAATAAACTTCCCGATTTATCTTTCATTTTTCCATCTTTATACAATTCATTTTTTTCTGTATAAATATGTATTCCAGCCCATGATGTATTTCTTTGAGTTGACATTTCCTTAATTGTATTTGATATATCTTTGCTGTCAGCCCACGCTTCTACACCATTTACTACTTTTAGTGTATTTAATATCATTTCATATGACTGGATTGCACTTTTCTTTTCCCTATCCAATGCGCTGTTAAATGAGTTCAAAATCAGTGCACTTGAGCCTGCACCAAATATAATTGAAAGTATACTTATCATGCATACAACTACTTTGGTTCTAAATTTCATTCCGTTATTCCAATCTTTATCCTTTATCTATACTTCTTTGATTAAAAATATATTTTTCATTTGTAACCTAGTCCTGCTTTTATTTTAAATTTGTTCTATACTTCTAATCTATATCCTACTTTATTAACTGCTTTTAATTCTTTCTGCCATCCAACTTTTTTTCGCAATCTTTGTATATGCAAATCAACAGTTTTTGTACCATATTCGTATTCTTCTCCCCAAACTCTCTCATATATTGTTTCCCTATAAAGTGCCACATTTGGATTATGTGCAAATAATAACAGTATATTATATTCCTTTGGTGTCAGCAAAATTTCCTTTCCATCGCGGCTCACTTTCATTGAAATCATGTCTATCTGCAATCCTGCTATATTAATTACATTGTCTGTCTTATTATATCTTCTAAGTACAACGTCAACTCTTGCCAACAATTCTGTTGTTTCAAATGGTTTTACTATATAATCTTCTGCTCCCATTCTAAGTCCTCTAACCTTATCCTCAACTGAATTTTTTGCTGTCAGAAAAATTACAGGTATTTTACGTGGTTCTATATATTCTAAAATTTCAAAACCATTTACTTTAGGTAACATAATATCCAATAAAATTAAATCATATGTTTTTTCATTTATTTTATCTATTGCAATTTCACCATCTAATGCTGTATCACATAAATACCCCACTCTTTTTAAACTCATCTTTATTAAATCTGAAATTGGTTTATCATCTTCGACTACTAATATATTAATCATTTGTTATATTACTCCTGCCATGCTTTCTTGCATTTTATGTATTTTTCGTATATTTTGAAATTAATTATACATCAAAACGGCATCCAAAAAGCATACTTTAGAAAAATAAAAACAGATAGTCTTTATTACGAAGTGCCACCTTTCAATCGTTAGCTTCTGTTCTAACTTTTGAAGATTGGCACACTGTAACAACTATCTGTTTTTATTTTTCTATTATAACCACTATTAATGTTTAGTAAGAATCTTATTTACTTATACAATTTTCCATGAATCACTCTGTATTATTAATAAAAGTACCATTGAGTATTTTCTCTAATAAATTAACATAGGCTTCAAATTGTTCTATTCCAAATTCTGTTATCTTATAACTTGTTTTAGGTCTTTTTCCGCATATAGTTTTTTTCGATTCAATATATCCCCATTCTTCCAATTTGGATAATTGCACACTGATATTACCATCTGTAGCTTTTGTAATCTGCTTTAATTCTTTAAAAGTCTTTTCTCCATTAAGCAAACAACTTATTAACTTTAATCTTATCGATAAACTAAATGCTTCCGGTATATTAGATATTTGCACTTTTTTTCTCCTGACGTAACAATATTAAACCTAGACCGATATATCCAAATATATTAACTACACAATAAAATATGGAGGATATGCTTATTTGTAATTGGTTATCCAAATTTAATTTAATATAAATATTTACAGTTGGCAATACTTTAATAGTTATAAAACAAAACAGAATTAAAATTGCCAATCCCACTAACCCTCTTTTGTTTACTATATATCCAACAGTAATTATTGCAATGCAAACTAACACTATATTAATTAAGTTCTCATAATCTGTTAAGAATACTAAGTTATCAGTTACCAATTCACTTTTACTTAAAGCCAGCACTAATCTTGTTGCAAACAATATAAATGGTGTTGATATTGCTAATATTCCCCAGATACTAAGAGTTGATAAATAGTATCTATTACTTGCCCTTCTTTCATTCTTGTATATTAGGAAATAAAATATACCAATAATTGCTGAGCATATCATTTGTGATGCGAAATTGAACATTGCTCCATTGTCACTTGCACCCCATATTACCGCACTAAATAAATTTAGTACTAATAAAACTCCCTGTAATGTTCCATATAGCAAAAATAACTTATATGGCCCTGTATAGTTTCTTTTTGAACATTCAATTGTGTTCTTAATTTCCTCAATATCTTTGTAAATTCTTTTTTGCGTTAATTCCATACCTTCTCCTTTCATTCACTTTATATTATAAAGTTATTTTTATTTTAAAGTTATATTGTAAAATTGTCAAAAAAAAAGATAATCAATTATACGAATCGATTATCTTTTTTACAAATATTAACATTATCTATTTTTGTTATCTTAAACTATTTTTTTATAATTCATATAATATATAAAAATATAATACTTATCTTATTTTTATGAAATATATTATATAAATTATTTACTTAACTTTCTTTTTCCCCTGATGACCAGTCGATGTATCTTCAAATAAATATTCTAGTCCATTTTTTTTTGCTTCATCTTCAATAATTTCTTCAACACTTGGAATAACATCATATTTTGTATAATAATATTCATTATTGTAAGAAATATAATCGCTTAATATTACTATTCTTTCCTCTTGATTACCATCACTTATTAAATCCAAGAAAATTCCACCTGCCCGTTCTTCTGCTTTTTCTTTACGTTCCACCGGAACAGTTGATAAAATCTCTACTATATTTTCTACATCTACTTTATCAGTTATTTCAATACCTTGCCCACCTATCCAATAAACAATCTTATTATATTCTTTATTGTTAAGAATATTATTTTTATCAGTTTTTTCATTTTTTGTATTTATTTCATCATTACTACATGCTGTGAGTAAATATCCAACTATAATTATTATACCAAATATATATACTTTTATCTTCATTACTCTTATCCATTTCTAGCAGCTGTATATTTCCAAGTCCATACACTATTATTATATGAAAACGTTGTTCCGGCCGTTTTGTATAATACAATAGAAGTACTCTGTGTACCAGGATTCCAAAAATATACATACTTTTTCTGATTATTAACTTTATATCCAAAACATGCAACCGCATGTCCGTTTCCACTCGAAGTTGCTGCAACATAAATAGGTCTCTTCTGATCAATATTCTTTTTTACCAGAGTCCAACTAATTTGGTTATATATTGCCTTATACATAACTCCATATAGATTTAATGCTAAAGACGCATTTTCTAATGTTCCACCTGTATTATATTCTATTCCCATTCTATCCGCAACATTTTTAGCTGTATATGCCGTTCCATTTCTATAGTTTACTATAGTTGCAACAGATGCCGCCCAACATAATCCATATTTTCCTTGCCCTTGTTGATTAAACAATCCACATACAACTACATTACTTGCTGTATTGAGAAATTCCGGGGTATATGTCGCCTTATCAGCTATTTCACAACTAATAGTTCCACTATTAGTATCATTTTTTATATTTATCCCTTTTATTATGTAATCAATTTTTTTATTCATATTCATTTTTAACAAATAGCTTTTAAATAAACCTTCTTCGCTCCATACAATTTTTCTTTCATTATATTCTTACCTCCTGTTACTATATATTTTTAATTCAATTATATCATTAGCAATATTTTTGTCAACATATGCTTTCTTCTATGATATATTTGTATATTTTATATTTTATTATTCGTGTAATAATAAATAATAATAAATATATCCTTTTTTTCATTAATATAATAAAATGATTTATCAATTTAATTAAAAATTACATTGCCTATATATAACAATACAAATACTGAAGTCAAAATCGGTATATTTCTTTATTTGTACAAAAAAGCATACTTTACAAAATAAAAAACCTTCAAAATAAGATTTCTCCCATTTTGAAGGTTTTAATTTATCTGTAATCTATTTTTCTGCGTTTCTATTTCTGCTCAGCCTTTTGTGCTGCAACTTCTTCAATTTCTTTTTTAACTAATTCTTCATCATTAAATTCATAGTCATTTCCAGGAAGAATTGCATTTAATAAAATACCTGCGATTGCGGCAACTGCAAGTGATGTAAGGCTAATATCAAAGCTTCCGATTGAGAAGTCAATTGATGTAATACCTAATGCACATACTAAAATAATTGCGGCAACCATAAGGTTTCTGCTCTTTGTTAAATCAACTTTATTTTCTACCATGTTTCTTATACCGATACTTGAAATCATTCCATAAAGTACAAATGAAATACCACCGATAATACCTGTTGGTAAAAGGTTAATTCCTGCTGCTACCTTTGGTGAGAATGAAAGTAAGATTGAAAATACTGCTGCAATTTCAACTACCTTTGGATCATAAACCTTTGTTAAAGCAAGAACACCTGTGTTTTCACCATATGTTGTGTTAGCCGGTCCACCAAATAAAGCTGAAAGAGTTGTTGCAAGACCATCTCCTACTAATGTTCTCTTAAGACCAGGATTAGCAAGGAAGTTTCTTTCTGTTGTTGCACTGATTGCTGAAATATCTCCGATATGTTCCATCATTGTTGCAATAGCGATTGGAACAACAGCGATAATTGCACTTACTGCTAATTTAGCATCCGGCACATTACCAAATACAATTTCATTACCATGAATTGGTAATCCAATCCAAGCTGCATTTTTAAAATTAATCCATTTATCAATTGATACTAATAAGAAATTTGGGTTTCCAAACATTGCCACATATTCATTTCCATCAACCCATACATGACTTCCTGTTGTGATAGCTAAAATAACTGCTATTGCAATTGCTACTAATACACCTAAAAGAATTGGAAGGATTTTTGCCATTCCTCTTCCCCAAATGTTAAATACAATTACTGCACCTAATGCAATTAAAGCAATAACCCAGTTTGTCTGACAGTTTGAAACTGCACTTCCTGCAAGACTTAAACCGATTGCTACAATAATTGGTCCTGTTACAACAGGTGGGAAAAATTTCATAATCTTCTTTATATCAAATATTGCAAACAATGCTGCAACTACCAAATATAAAAGACCTGCCACAGCAACACCTAAGCATGCATATGGAAGCATATTAATATCTGAGCCTTCAGGCTTCAATCCGGCTACAGCTGCATATCCACCTAAAAAGGCGAATGATGAGCCAAGGAATGCAGGAACTTTTCTACCTGTAATAAAGTGGAATAATAAAGTTCCTAAACCTGCCATCAATAATGTTGTTGCAACATCCAACCCTGTAAGAAGCGGAACTAATACTGTTGCGCCAAACATAGCGAAAGTATGCTGTAAACCAAGTACAAGCATCTTTGGTACTCCAAGAACACTGGCATCGTAAATACCGTATTCACCAATTGTGTTTTTCTCGTTTTTGTTCATTTTTTCCTCCTAAAGTTTATATTAATCTACCACAGATTAACGTTTGATAAAAGCATACACCGGCTAACACCAATGCCGCTCCTAGCACAATTTGATAATATCGCTGCTTTGATACCTTTATCTGAATTCTGTTATTCCATAAAGTGTACGCAGCCGGAAGCAAAAGCGGTATAAAATATCTTGCCTGAACTCCTTCTATTGCATCCGCTCCAATAGGTGTAAATGCCAGATACATAGCAAGCCATACCAAAGCCACACTACATACAACTGCAATTCCATTTACAACTCTAATTGTCTTTATATTTTTAGGTTCATTTTGTTCATCATCTGTATTTGTCAGAAACAACATTGCAAGAACAGGTAATAGAACAAATGACCATGCATCTTTTAGCATTCCAAGTCCATATAAATTTAAAAACATTAAATTACTTGGTAAAAACTGATTTTTCGTCTTATCTCCAAAGTTTCTAAAATTATCAAAAGTAAATATCTCATGGATAAACATCTTAATAAATGCTATCGGATGTTTAATTATTGAAACTAACTGACCGATAATTCCCGTATTTCCACCTCTGGTGTCTCCACCATAACCTGAATTACCCTGTAATAAATTTATGATTACATGTCTCATGGAAATTAGTGCCATAACCATACACACTGCAATTACTGCAACTGCTATAAGAGCTATTGTCCTCTTTCCATTAGCGGATTCTTTCACTCTGTCCTTTATTATTTTCCACAATATAGGAACCATCAAAATCATAACAGGAAAATAAACCGGTTTCGCAATACATCCTATGCCAAGTAACACTGCCACAAGTGCAATCTGTTTCCATGTCGTTTCTTTGTCATTATTTGTGTCATCCATTAAATTCATCCAAAGTACAAATCCAAGATTCATACATGCAAATATTACTCCATCATAAGTGTATAAACTTGCCTGAAATAATAAAGTAGGCATTAATGCTAATGTAGCAACAAGTAACTTCTTTCTCCTTGCCACATAAATAACAAAGCAATTAAGCAATGCACAGAATATAAGATTTCCAAATCTTCCAATTGTATACTGCATCGTATAAGGCAATCCTATCGCCTCACAAATATGATAACTTACAATCATCGGCAGATAAACTATATATCCTTTATTGATAAGTCCAACCGGTTTCTGCTGTTTTAATGCATTATTAGAAATGTTATTCATGTACTTGTTTAACATTTTAAGCTCTTCTCTTGTATTTGCTACCGGAGCCTCTCTTGTGCAATTTAACTTTGATGCTTCATTCCAATTAACTTTCTGATGAAAATTTAATGTATAAATTGAATTATAATGAACTTCTTCATCCCATGTCGTTGACACAGGACCTGAAGCCATAATAATCAGACTTCCAAATCCAAGTGCAAATATAAGATAGAAAATCTGGACTTTTTTTAAATATATTTCTCTTTCAAAAATTAATATCAGGCCTAAGAAAATAACTAAAGCAAAAAATGCCATTCTATAGCCATTAAAATTCGCCTTATTTGAATATGATATCTCACTTACATTGATTTTTTCCGGAGAAGTAAATATTACCTGGAGTTTTGAAACTTTCTCCCTAACATTCGTATAGGCATACCCGAATTCCGGGTATGCCTTATCTGTAATTTCAACTGACTTTGTCTTTCCAAAATCATTAACAACGGTAGCCACTACAGTGTATGAATTTTTCTCCAAAGTCTCAGCCTTAATTTTTAATTTGTTTACGTAAACAGCCTTGTCCATATTCTGTGAATAAACTAAATCACCATCTTCATTCAATTCACCTGAATTACTAAACAAAACTGCTTCATAGCTTTTTGTCAGGGAAGGATAGTTCATCCCAAATTCAATTACAACTGCAATAATTATTGCAAATGCAATTTCTAAAATAATTCGAATCTGAGGCTTAACTTTTTCTAATGATATATTCTTCATCTAACTTCCTTAACCTTATTTATTCTACTCAGCTGTTGTTTCTTCTGTTGTTGTCTCGTCTGCCGGTCTTGAACCTTCTAATATTTTTGCATTATCTGCGATAAGCTGATTTACAGCTTCGTTAAATGCAACTGATTCTTTAATAATAACCTGTCCATAGTATGCCTGATACTGTGTAAAATATGATTCTAATTCATCAACAGACTTATATCCCATTGATGTAGCTACTTTCTTAAGTCCTGCATTGTAATCCTTTTCTGATGCCCAAAGACCTTCGCTAATTGCAATTCCTTCAATTACCATTGCCTGCTTAGCAGTTTTTTGTGCTGAATCTTCCATCTTCTTGTTCCAGTCTTTCTTTGACATCTTGCATGCTTTAAGATATGTGTCAAGATTTGTCTTGTACTTAGACTGAAGACGTGAAGCCATTGCGCTGTTATTGAAATCTTCTATGCTTTCAACTTCTTTTTCATCGTAAGCTGCAACATCACATTTATCAACATAATCACTAAATACTGCATTTACAATTTTATTTGTTCTAAGCTGATTGCTTATATAGCTCTTTAATTCATCTACTGTCTTTGTTCCGTACTGTTTTTTGTAATTCTTTTTTACAAATTTATCAGTAAGTTCAGGAAGAACTTTTCTTGAATTAATCTTTACTACAAATTTGACTTTCTTTCCTGCAAGAGTTAATTCATTGCCGTCTGCATCCTTAGATGTCTGTGAATAATCTTTAGGGAATTTAAGGTTAAGAGTTACTTCTTCACCAACTTTATGTCCTACAAGCCCTTCTGCAAATCCATCTATAAACTGACTGTTGTCAATGTCTAAATCATAATTAGTTGCTGAACCACCATCAAACTTGAAATCTTCGCCATTTAACTTAATTGTTCCTGTATAGTCAATATTAACTGTATCAGATTCTACAACCTTACCCTTTGTAACTACATTGCTGTCCTGCTTTTCTTTTAAAAGGTTGTCTATCTGGCTCTGAACTTCTGTATCTTCAACTTTAATTTCATCTTCATAAACTTCTAATCCTTTGTAATCAGCAAGTTTAATTGAGCCCTTTATTAAATCTGTTGAAATCTTTTTACCACTGGCACTGGTAACAGTTCCCTTCTGGTTATTACCACAACCTGCCATTGTTACTGCCATTGCTAATGTAAGTGTTAATGCTATAGCTTTTTTCATTGTAATACGCTCCTTTATAGTAATCCCACCAATTATTCAGCTGTTGTTTCTTCTGCCTCTGTTGTCTCTTCTACTGATGCATCTTCTGCTGCTGTTGTTGCTTCTGTTGTTGTTTCTTCTGGTCTTGTACCTTCCTTAACATTTCCTTTATCAATTAAGATTTCCATTGCGTCAAGATATGTGCACTGAATTGTAAATGTATCTTCGGCATCAATTTCCTGTCCGTAATATGATTTATAGTACTGTTCATAAGCATTGATAAAGTCATCAACCTTTTCATACTTGCTCTGTGCTGCAATCTGCTTTAACCATTTATTGTATCTTTCTTCTTTTAATACTGTTCCTGATTTTTCAACTACTGCACAAATAACCGCGTATGTCTTAAACTGATTTGTAATGCTTTCTTTTATCTTTTTCTTTAAATCTGCTTCTGATTCTCCATTACCATACTGTGTAAGGTAATCATCCATTGTCATTGACTGCTGTTCTAATGTATCCTTAAAGCTTGAAAGCTGTTTATCAACCTCTTTCTTTACACCATCTTCATCTACTTTGACATCACATTTTTCAACGTAATCAGCTAATGCATTTGTACTTCCAACTTTTGAAATTTCTAACTGATTCTTAAAATACTCTTTTAAGCCGTCGGCTGTTTCTACACCATATTTGTCTTTTAAATTCTTCTTTACATAATCATCTGTAAGTTCAGGTGTAACTTCTTTTACAATCTTATTAATTGTTACTTCAAATTTAACTTTCTTTCCTGCTAATTTAAGTTCGTTACCATCAGCATCTTTTGTTGAATTTGTATAATTTTCAGGGAATGTTAAGTTTAATTCAACCTTTTCTCCTACTTTATGTCCAACTAAACCTTCAGCAAATCCTTCAATATATGAGCTGTTTGCAATATCTAATGTCTGGTTATCTGCTGTACCACCATCAAATGCAAAATCTTTTTTCTTTACCTTAACTGTTCCAACATAACTGATGTCAACAATTGACTTATCTGTAACATCTGTTTCATCTGTATCTTCGTATGACTTATCTGATTCAAGTACTGAGTTAATTTCACTATCTACATCATCGTCTGAAATACTAACTTCATCTGAGTACATTTCAAATTGATCGTAATCAGCTAACTTAACTGTTCCATAGTAACTTGATTTACATTTATCATAGTCGCTTCTCTTTCCTGTAGCGTCTGCTATCTTTTCCCCTGCGGCACATCCTGCTAATGATATTGTCATCATCACAGCCATTGCCACTGCTAAACTTTTCTTAAACATCTTGTTCTCCTCTTTTCATAACTGAAAAAATCAGTTGTATTTCGTGTCACACACATACAACCGATTTTATCACATTTTATTTAATATTTAAAGACTTTATTGCTTGTTCACAATTACGTCACAATTAAATTTATACGTTAATTGTTGCTGTTAATCCTAAGATTTCTTTATTTGCATCAAGAATTGGCTGAATTTCATCTCTCAAGAATTCTTCAACCTGTTCAGGTGAACGTCCTACATACTTACTTGGGTCCATTGTCTTCTGTAAGTCTTCTAAACTCATGTTAAATGATGGGTCATTTGCAATAAGTTCAAGTAAATTGTTGTCTAAGCCTTTTTCCTTAACGTTCTTTCCTGCTTCCATTGAAAGTGTACGAATCTTTTCGTGCATTTCCTGACGGTCGCCACCTGCTTTAACGGCATCCATCATAATATTTTCTGTTGCCATAAATGGAAGTTCACTCATGAGTCTCTTTTCAATAACCTTTGGATATACAACTAAACCATCTACTACATTTAAGTATAAATCAAGAATTCCATCGATAGCAAGGAAGCATTCCGGAACGCTTAATCTCTTATTTGCTGAATCATCTAATGTTCTTTCGAACCACTGTGTTGCTGATGTAATAGCCGGATTTAATGCTGTAACCATAACATAATTTGCAAGAGATGCGATTCTTTCACTTCTCATAGGATTTCTCTTGTAAGCCATTGCTGATGAACCTATCTGATTCTTTTCAAATGGTTCTTCAATTTCCTTCAAATGCTGTAACAAACGAATATCATTTGAGAATTTATGAGCACTTGCTGCGATTCCTGCAACAACGTTTAATACTCTTGTATCCATCTTTCTTGAATAAGTCTGTCCTGAAACAGGAAAGCATTTTTCAAATCCCATTTTCTTTGCAATCTTATTTTCAAGTTCTTTAATCTTTTCATGGTCTCCTTCAAATAATTCAAGGAAACTTGCCTGTGTTCCTGTTGTTCCTTTAGAACCTAACAACATCATGCTGTCAATCATGTAATTTAAATCATCCAAATCTAATTTTAATTCCATTAACCATAATGTTGCTCTCTTACCTACTGTTGTAGGCTGTGCAGGCTGAAAATGTGTAAAAGCCAATGTAGGCTGAGATTTATATTTATCAGCAAATTTAGCAAGTTCATTGATAACGTTAATTAATTTCTTTCTAACAAGTTTTAATGCTTCTGTCATTATAATTATATCTGTGTTATCACCAACGTAACATGATGTTGCTCCTAAATGGATAATTCCCTTTGCCTTAGGGCACTGCTGACCATAAGCATAAACATGAGACATTACGTCATGACGAACTAATTTTTCTCTTTCTTTTGCTACATCGTAGTTAATATCATCTGCATGAGCCTTAAGTTCATCAATCTGTTCCTGTGTAATGTTTAATCCTAATTCCATTTCAGATTCTGCTAATGCAATCCATAATTTTCTCCATGTTTTAAACTTCATATCAGGTGAAAAAATATACTGCATTTCCTTACTTGCATATCTTTCTGATAATGGGCTTTGGTATCTGTCGTTCATAAATTCCTCCTTAACATTTGACCTTATTTTATATATTCTCCACGGATATCCTCTTTTGGTGGCTCCATTGGATATTTTTCATCAAAACATCCTGTGCAAATCCCAAGTCCGCCTGCAATTTCTTTTAATCTTTCAACTCTAAGGTATCCTAATGAATCTGCACCGATTATTTCGTTGATTTCTTCTATTGTTCTATTGTGGGCAATTAACTGATCTCTTGATGGTATATCAGTTCCAAAATAACATTCATATAAGAATGGTGGTGAACTGATTCTTACATGTACCTCTGTGGCACCTGCATCCTTTAACATCTGAACAATTCTATCACTTGTGGTTCCTCTTACAATTGAATCATCAATCATTATTACTCGTTTACCACAAACTGCCTCTTTTAAAACATTTAATTTAATTCTAACACTTGATTCCCTGCTCTTTTGCTGAGGTTTAATAAATGTACGACCAACATAACTGTTTTTGACAAATGCTGTTCCGTAAGGGATTCCTGATTCCATTGCATAACCCATGGCTGCTGCATTTCCTGATTCAGGTACACCCACAACAACATCTGCTTCAACCGGGGAATCCATAGCTAAGAATCTTCCTGCCATAATTCTTGAATGATATACACTCACTCCATCAAAATTGCTGTCCGGTCTTGCAAAGTAAATATATTCAAATACACATCTTGCTTCTTTTGCCTTAGGAAGACACATTGATGTATCTGATTTAATTCCATCTTTGTCAATAGTTACAACTTCTCCCGGAAGTACATCTCTTACAAATTCAGCACCAATTGTATCAAGGGCACATGTTTCAGATGCTAAAATATAAGCATTGTCCCTTTTGCCAATACATAATGGTTTAAAACCAAATGGATCTCTTGCACCAATAAGTTTTCGAGGACTTGAAATTACGAGTGCATAAGCACCTTTTAATTTCTTCATCGCATTTGTAACTGCTTCCTGTGCTGTCTTTGCATTAATTCTTTCCCTTGCAACAAGATAAGCAATAACTTCCGAATCAATTGTTGTTTGGAAAATTGCTCCTGTATATGCTAACTCATCACGAAGTTCATTTGCATTAATCAAATTACCATTGTGAGCAAGCATCAATGTTCCTTTAACATAATTGATTACAAGTGGCTGTGCATTACTAGGAATACTTTCACCTGCTGTAGAATAACGAACATGTCCTACACCGATATTTCCGTGAAGTTTTGACAAATTTTCGCTGTTAAATACTTCATTTACAAGTCCCATTCCTTTTAACAAATCCACTTTTCTAGGTCCAAACGTGTCTGATACAGAAATACCACAGCTTTCCTGTCCTCTGTGCTGCAGTGCAAATAATCCATAATAAATGGATGATGCAACATCATTGCCATCTAAATCATACATACCAAACACACCACATTCTTCATGCAGTCCATCATCTTCCCAATTTTGTTGAAGCTCGATACTATTCATTTTCTTTTCTCCACCTACGTATACTAACTTTTATATTTTTCCATTGCATTATATATCAATGCGACAACTATAGCAACTCTCTAAGCATCTGATTTATCATCTGCGGATTAGCCTTACCCTGTGTAGCTTTCATTGTCTGACCTACTAATGCTCCAATCGCCTTCTGATTTCCACCCTGATAATCTGCAACTGCCTTAGGGTTGTTAGCAATGACTTCCTCGATTATCTTCTTAAGGTCATCTGTATTGTTGTCCATCTTCAATTCATGTTCATCTACATATTTTTCAGGGTCTATGTCATCATTAAACATTGCCTCAAATACTTCTTTGGCAACTGTTTTGTTAATTACGTTGTCATCAATAAGTTTTAAGAACTTACTAAAGTTATCGGCAGAGAATTTAACCTCGTCAGGTTCAATTCCTTTTTCCTTTACAAGACGCATTGTTTCTACCATCAACCAGTTGCTGGCTTCTTTTGGTTTGCTTCCATTTGCAACTGCTGCTTCTAATAAAACTGTTAAAGGTTTATATAAAGTCAAAAGATTCGCGTCATATTCAGGAAGTCCATATTCTTCAATGTATCTTTCTTTCTTTTCATCTCTGAATTCAGGCTGTTCTGATTTTAATCTTTCTAACCATTCATCACTAATATTGATTGGAACCAAATCAGGGTCCGGAAAATATCTGTAATCCTGTGCATCTTCTTTTGAACGCATTGCATAAGAATACTCTTTTGTATCGTCCCATCTTCTTGTTTCCTGAACAACTTCCTGTCCTGATTCTAATAAATCAATCTGTCTTTCTCTTTCATTTTCAATTGCTCTTGCAATCGCCTTAAATGAGTTAAGGTTCTTTGTTTCTGTTCTTGTTCCAAATTCAGCTGCTCCAACTTCCCTTACTGAAAGGTTAACGTCAGCTCTCATTGAACCTTCATTTAACTTACAGTCAGAAGCTCCTAAATACTGAATTATCATACGCAATTTTTCAAGGTATGCAATTACTTCTTCTGCTGAACGCATATCTGGTTCTGATACAATTTCAATAAGCGGTACACCTGAACGGTTAAAGTCTACTAATGAGCAGTCAGCCCAATCATCATGTACAAGCTTACCTGCATCTTCTTCCATATGAATCTCGTGGATTCTTACTTTTTTCTTTCCTTCTTCTGTTTCAATTTCTACATATCCGTCTCTACAGATTGGAAGATATAACTGTGAAATCTGATAATTCTGTGGATTATCAGGATAAAAATAATTCTTTCTGTCAAATTTACAATTCTGTGTGATTTTACAATTTGTTGCAAGTCCTACTGCTGCTGCATATTCAACAACCTGCTTATTTAATACAGGAAGTGAACCCGGCATTCCTGTACAGACAGGACATGTATGTGTATTTGGTGCTCCTCCGAATTCTGTTGAACAGGAGCAAAAAATCTTTGTTTTTGTTGCTAATTCTACATGAACTTCAAGTCCAATGACTGTTTCGTACTGTTTCATTTACTTCACTCCTTATGCTTCTACTAATGGGCAATGCTCATATTCTCTTGTCTGTTCATAAGCATATGCTGCTCTTATAATTGTCTTTTCCTTAAAGCAGTCTCCAATAATCTGCATTCCTATTGGAAGTCCGTTAGAATCCTTTCCACAAGGAACCGTAATTCCCGGAAGACCTGCCAAATTAACTGATATTGTATAAATATCTCCAAGATACATCTTAATAGGGTCAGCAAGACTGCTTCCAATCTTAGGAGCTGTTGTAGGTGCAGCCGGTGCGATAATAACGTCATATTTAGCGAATGCTTCATCAAATGCCTTTTTAATTAAAGCTTTTGTTCTTAAAGCTTTTAAATAGTACGCATCATAATATCCACTACTTAATACAAATGAACCAAGCATAATTCTACGCTTAACTTCTTCACCAAAACCTTCTGAACGTGTCTTTTTATACATGTTATGAAGACCTTCATATTCCTGTGTTCTGTATCCGTATTTTACACCGTCAAATCTTTCAAGGTTTGAACTTGCTTCCGCACTGGCAATTACATAATATGCAGGAATTGCATATTCAACAAGGCTTAAATCAAATTCTTCTACGATTGCGCCTTTGCTCTTTAAAACTTCTACTGCATTTAAAATAGAATCTTTTACTTCTTTATCTAATCCATCACCAAAATAGTCTTTAGGGATACCAATCTTCAATCCCTTAACATCATCAACTAATGCTTCAGTGAAGTTATAATCGTCTCTCTTAACTGATGTTGAGTCTTTCTCATCGTGACCCGCTATTGTTTCAAGTATTGTAGCTACATCAGTAACATCTTTTGCAACAGGTCCAATCTGGTCTAATGATGAACCGTATGCAATTAGTCCGTAACGTGAAACCGTTCCGTATGTTGGTTTAATTCCTGTTACTCCGCAAAATGAACTTGGCTGTCTGATTGATCCACCTGTATCTGAACCTAAAGCATATGAGCATTCTTCTGATGCAACAGCTGTACATGAACCACCTGATGAACCACCCGGTACATGTTCTGTGTTCCAAGGATTCTTTGTTGCTCCAAATGCAGAAGTTTCTGTAGTACTTCCCATGGCAAATTCATCCATGTTAGTCTTTCCAATTATAACTGCTCCTGCTTTTTCAAGATTTTCAACTGCTGTAGCTGTATAAGTAGGAACAAAGTTTCCTAAAATTTTAGAACTACATGTTGTAAGCATGCCTTTAGTACACATATTATCCTTAATAGCTACAGGCACGCCTGCTAATGGTCCTGTAAGTTTTCCTTCGTCAATTAACTTCTGAACTTCTTCAGCTTTCTTTAATGCCTCTTCTTTATTCGTTACAGTAACAAAACTATTAATTGTCTTGTCCTGCTTTTCTATATGAGCAAATGCATCATTTACCGCATCTACAACTTTAACCTCGCCGCTTTTAATCTTTTTCCCAAGTTCAACGGCTGTTAAACTCATTAAATTCATAACACTATATCCTTTCATTTGCTGTAAGTAAATTATTCTACTGTCTTTGGAACAACAAATGCTCCGCCTCTTTCCTCCGGTGCATTTGCAAGAATATTTTCTCTGTCATCACCGTTTACAACAACGTCTTCTCTAAATACATTGTTTACAGGGAATATGTGGCTCATTGGCTCAACATTACTTGTATCTAACTGATTTAACATATCAATATAATCAAGCATTCTGCCCATATCACTCTTTGCTTTTTCTTTCTCATCATCTGAAAGTTCAAGCTTTGCTAAAATTCCAACATACTCTATTGTCTCGTCTGAAATTATATTTGCCATATCTTCCTCCTCTAGCATTCCTTTAAGTTATGGTTATTATAACGAACAATCTGTTTTATTCAAATAAATTAACTTTTATATTAAATATACAGACTTACCCCATTAAACCATAAACATCTACTCTTCAATATAGCATAATCACCATATTACTTGCAAATAGTTTCACGAATTTCTTCATTTTTATTCATAATGCAGGTTTTATCATTCTTCCATTAAAGATTTCCACTAAATTAATAACGATTTTTAACCTTTAAATTACACTTAATTATTTCATTTGTCAGCTTTGTGATGTATAATATTAGTATATTTTTGAGCGGAGACAAATAAATTTGAGTAGAAACAATTTCTCAGATTTTATAAATAATAAAGAGCATAATGCTCTGTTACTACAAGGAGGTAGACACATTATGGACGAGGGAAGAATTGTAAAATATTATGCTTCAAAAAATCCTAACATTGCCCTTAAAGTTATAAAGGGACATTTTGCTACTACTCATTCACACGTTAGTCATTATCTTGATATGACTACAATGAAAACAAGACAACGTGAAGCTGAGCAGATTGCAGTCGCAATGAAGGATTACTACAACGTTATGGGGAAACCTATTGACACAATCGTATGTATGGACGGATGCGAGGTCATTGGAGCTTTCTTAGCAAGCGAACTTACTAAGGCCGGAGTATTATCTATGAATGCACACAAGACAATTTATGTTATTTCACCTGAATATGATTCTAACGGCCTTATGATATTTAGGGATAATCTTAAGCATGAAATTAAGAATAGAAATGTTCTTTTATTGCTTGCTTCTGCAAGTACCGGAACTACTGTAAAGAATTGTATTGAATGTGTTTCCTACTATGGTGGAATTCTTCAGGGTATATCTGCTATATTCAGTGCCGTTGATAACGTTGACGGTTACCACATCGATTCTCTGTTTAAGGCAGATGATATTCCGGGATACAACATTTACTCTCACAATGATTGCCCTATGTGCAAGGCAAATGAGAAAATTGAAGCCATCGTTAATGGATATGGGTATAGTGAATTATAATGTAATCTTTGCATTAAAGGTCAGACTACTATACGAAATATAAAACTGAATAGTAATAATATTTTAAGGGTATTGCATCGACTAAATGCAATACCTTTTTATGTAAAATCTTATTTTTCTCTGCTAATATTTAATATTATTCCGGCTAGTAATACGCAACATATTGTTGTTATTGACATTTTGATAAATTGTGATGTATAATTAGTTGTACACATACAGTATGTGTACAATCGGTGAAAACTATGGTATAAATCAAATTATCTACGTAATAAAGTATTATTTCTGCATAATTTAGATTTTTATATAGTTGTCAATGAACAAAAGAACAATTATAATGAAAGGTAATAAAAGATTGAGCATAAGTGAACAACTACAAAACAATAAAGATTTAGAACGCCTACAGGCTCTACGATATATAGATGATGATTTTATGACAGTATGCTTAGAAGATAACTTCGAAGCTGTTGAACTAATACTTAGAATAATATTGAACCAAGATGATATTATTATTAAGTCTATAAAGACACAGGATCCTCTTAAAAATCTACAAGGACGCTCTGCTGTATTAGATGTGCATGCATCAGACAGTACCGGTAGAAAATTTGATATTGAAATTCAAAGAGCTAATAAAGGTGCAGGTTCCAAAAGAGCCCGTTATAACAGCAGCCTGTTAGACGCTCATATATTAAAGCCTGGTGATAGTACTGATAACATGCCCGATAGTTATGTGATTTTCATTACAGAAAATGATGTTATGCATGGAAATCAACCTTTATATCATATAGACAGATACGTTGTGATGGAAGGCGAAAAGAAACTTTTTGGTGATGGCTCTCATATAATATATGTTAATGGAGCATATCGGGGAAATGATGCGATTGGAAGACTCATGCATGATTTTTCATGTACAAATCCTAACGATATGAATTATAAAGAATTAGCAAAAAAAGCAAGATATTTCAAAGAAGAGAAAGAAGGTGTTGCATCTATGTCACAAATATTAGAAGATATGAGAAATGAAGTTGCAAAAGAAACTGCTAAGGCAACTGCGAAAGAAACTGCAGAACGGATGATAAAAATCGGCAAAATGTCCCTTGATGAAATTGCTACATATGTTCCCACATTATCAATTGACGAATTAAAAGAATTAGAAGAACAGGTTACAAGAGTTTAAATATGAATGGTGTAATTTTTTCTAAGTTCAGGTTTTCGATGATAAAAAATAACACTTTGACAAGTCGTTTTGCCAAAGTGTTTTTTTATCTATAATCATAATTAAATTATTTAACTAACATTATTCCACTACCCGTAGCTGAACCATTAGGATTATTTGTATCATATTCTAAATCTCTATCCAATGGATGAATAATAACATCTGCCGGTATTCCACTAATTGTTTTTCCAATAATGCTACCATATATTTTAATAGAATTACCACACCATGATATATCTCCATTTGGTGCAAATACAAGTCCGTGATATTCTGATGATGCCTGTCCACCATTTATATTTCCATATTTTGAATACATAGTCATTGTAGAATCAGAACTACTATTTATCTGTGCCATGGCACCAGTAATGTTTATATCTTTTTCCGTTACCAATGCTCCTGACAACACAAAACCATTAGAGGCTGTAAAACTATTTGCATATATATATGTAGAGTCAAACTTTACATCTCCTGATTCCAAATACAAATCTCCAACACAATATACATTTCCCTTAATATGCACTTTTGTTCCAGCTAGTTTTAATTTGCCAGCACAATATACATTTCCATTTATTTCTATTCCTCCCGAATAGAAAGATAATGTAGTGTTTTTGTTTGCATCTCCATTTATATATAAATCTCCATTGATTATTAGTTTTCCTCCTCCCAAATCATAGTCTCCACTTCTAGAACTATTATCTATTAACAAGTCATTTCCAAATGACCAAGTGCCTCCCCACCACGTTTCATTTCCTATATATTTAATACTCTTACAACCTTCACTTCCTTTTTTATTAACTTCAGCTATTGTTAAATCAAAATTCTCCGGAACTGAAGGATTTACAATTAATTTTTCAATGTTTTCTCCTAAGTACATAGGCATTTCTTCATATCGTGCATTTGAATTTATATGGCTCTTAGCTTCATCAGTTGTAACATCTAAAAGATTTACATTATCTCCATTTTTAACACCAACCTTTGTTGTCGATGAATTCAATTTATCAAATCCTTTTGAAGCTTCAAAAGAAAATGCATATCCATTTCCAGGGTCAGACCAAATCTTTCCATTTGCATGCACTGCTCCATCAACTTTATAAACTGCTCCAAGTTTCAATGTTGCATCTTTATCTCCGGAAAATATAGCATATTTAAATCCTCTCGGATTACTTGTTCCACCTTTTGTAGCTACTGCAACCGTACTTATCTTATTACTCTTAATACCAAGGGCTCTTGCAAATGTTGTCTTTCTTTCTTCTTTAAGATATACCTGCACTTTTGAATTAGAATCTTTAAATTCCACCTGCACATTTCTTGTATCCGTGAACCCATTTTCCTTCATGTAATACTTAGCAAGTTCCGTAGCTTTCGTAGTATCAGGCAAGGCTGAAGCTGCTGCTCTTGATGCAGTATCACACGCTGTCTGCATCTTTGCCTTATACACATAATCTGCACCTAAATCAACAACTAATGCTGCCATTCCAAGAAATACAACCATAAGAACTGCAACAAGAATTATAACTGATCCTTCTTCGTCTTTATCTTTACGATTTCCTAAAAACCTCTCCATTGTTTAACCCTCCATACAAAAATAAATAAACTAACTATTTATCACGTATCTATATTAAATACATTATACAAATTTTCTTTTTATAAAATCAACCTTTTTTTGTATTTTTGGTTATTTTCACTACTTTTTTTCACAAAAGCAACAATAAAAGGACTATCAATTAATAATATTTATTAAGTTTCAGGCTATACTATTTTGCCTGCCTACTGTAAGAAAACTTATCAATTAATAGTCCATATTTTTATTTCAATTATTCTATAGTTGTACTTACTAAAGTTTTATACTTTCAACCTTACGATACATCCTCTATTTATTCAAAGCCTTAATTCTTTCAATAGCCTTAACTGTATTTTCATATGTTCCAAATCCTGTAAGTCTGAAGTATCCTTCACCGCTTGGTCCAAATCCTGAACCAGGTGTTCCTACTACATTTGCATTTTCTAATAAGTAGTCAAAGAATTCCCATGATGTCATTCCTTCAGGTACCTGTAACCATACATAAGGTGCATTAACACCACCTGATACTTTATATCCTGCTTCAGAAAGGCCTTCACGAATTGTCTTTGCATTGTTCATGTAATAAGCTACCTGCTCAGCTGTCTGCTTCTTTCCTGCTTCTGAGTAAACTGCTTCGCCGGCTCTCTGGATAATGTATGGAGCTCCGTTAAACTTTGTTCCGTGTCTTCTTGCCCAAAGGCTGTTTAACATTACATCGCCCTGCTTTAATTCTTTAGGAATTACTGTAAAGCCAAGTCTTGTCCCTGTAAATCCGGCATTCTTTGAAAAGCTTCTCAATTCAATGGCACATGTTTTAGCACCTTCACATTCATAGATTGTATGTGGAACATCTTCTTCTGAAATGTAAGCTTCATATGCTGCATCATAAATAATAACTGCCTTAACCTTATTTGCATAATCAACCCATTCCTGCAACTGTGCTTTTGTAATAGTAGAACCTGTTGGGTTATTTGGATAGCAAAGATAAATGATATCCGGTGTTTCCTTAGGAAGTTCAGGTACAAAATTATTTTCAGCAGTACATGGCATGTAAATTACATTACTCCATTTTTCTTCATCTTCAAGAAAAGTTCCTGTTCTTCCTGCCATTACATTTGTATCTACATATACAGGATAAACAGGGTCACATACTGCAATCTTATTATCCTGTGAGAAAATCTCTCCAATATTACCTGAATCTGATTTAGCACCATCACTTACAAATATTTCATCAAGCGCAATCTCAACACCTCTTGCCTTGTAATCATTGTCGGCAATTGCTTTTCTCAAAAATTCATATCCTAAATCAGGTGCATATCCATGAAATGTTTCTGCAGATGCCATTTCATCTACTGCTTTATGAAGGCTGTCAATTACTGCCGGTGCTAATGGCAATGTAACATCTCCAATTCCTAATCTGATTAATTCTTTATCAGGATGTGCTTCCTGGTAAGCTGCAACTTTTTTTGCAATTGTTGAGAAAAGATAACTTCCCCTAAGTTTCAAGTAATTTTCATTAATTTTAAACATTTTTTTCAATCCTCCTAATGTTCATTTATATATGCTAATCGCGATACAACATAACTGAAACCATCTTTGCCACTTCAACCATTGTGCAACCGCTATCCATAGCGTTCTTTTGCAAATATCTGTGTGCCTGTTCTTCAGTCAGATTCTGTACCGTCATTAATGCCTCTTTTGCCTGATTAATTATCGCCTGGTCTTCCGGGCTCCTAGTACCCGGTTTGCGCTTTGTCTTATGTCTTTTTGACAAAATCTGATTTTCCATCATTTCAACGGAATTAATCAAATCTCTAACCTTTAATGGCATCTCAAGAGTTGCCACCCCGGTATTATCTTCCATCAGTCTGTTTTTTGATGCAAGTAATATCACTTCAAAACTGCTTCCTACATTGTCTACAATATCACTGTATAACATATCAGGCAGTTTATATCCTGTTATAATAATGCCTTCACCAATATCGTCAGCTCTGTTTATTGCACTGGCCCCCGTAGTACAATTGGCCACTACATTAAACCCATTTCGGGATAACAAACTTCTGATTGCCCGGCTGTCCTCAGGTTTTGGAAATGCTACTATAATTCCAACCACGTTCATTCCTCCGGTTTCTGTTACAAAATCTACTTAAGTTTAAACTATAATATTAAATTCTGTCTAAATATTTGTTAATTTCCCAATCTGTAACCTGAGATGTGTATTCCATCCATTCTGATTCTTTTGCATATACATATTTATCAAATGTTTCTTTTCCTAAAACATCCTTAACAAATGAAGATTTCTTCATTTCCTTAACAGCTTCATAAAGATTCTTTGGAAGGTTTTCAATTCCCGCCTCATCTCTTTCTTTACTTGTCATTGAGTAAATATCCTGTTGTACACTTTCTTTCGGAACTAATCCTCTCTTAATTCCATCAAGTCCTGCTGCAAGACATACTGCTAATGTTAAGTATGGATTAGCTGCACAGTCAGGGCAACGAAGTTCAACTCTTGTACCTACACCTCTGGCTGCCGGTACTCTTACAAGCGGGCTTCTGTTAGTAGCTGACCATGCAATGTATGTAGGTGCTTCATAACCCGGTACAAGCCTCTTGTATGAATTTACGATAGGATTTGTAATTGCTGAAATGCTTCTCATATGTTCCATGATACCTGCTATGAAACTGTAAGCCTCCTTACTTAATCCTCTTTCATCATTTTCATCTGCAAAAATGTTTTTTCCTTCTTTAAACAATGACATATTAGTATGCATTCCTGAACCACATACTCCGTATTTTGGCTTAGGCATAAATGATGCATATAGTCCATGTCTCTTAGCTATTGTCTTTACTGTAAGCTTAAATGTCATAATATTATCAGCAGTCTTTAATGCTTCATCATATTTAAAATCAATTTCATGCTGTGCAGGTGCTACTTCGTGATGTGATGCTTCGATTTCAAATCCTAAATCTTCAAGATTAAGAACCATGTCTCTTCTTGCATTTTCACCTAAATCTGTAGGTGCTAAATCAAAATAGCTTGCATTTTCATGTGTAATTGTTGTTGGACATCCATTGTCATCTGTGTGGAATAAAAAGAATTCGCATTCAGGTCCTACATTAAATGTATAGCCCATATCTTCTGCTTCTTTTAATACTTTCTTTAAGACATATCTTGGATCACTTTCATAAGGTGTTCCGTCTGTTTTATATACGTCGCAAATAAGTCTTGCAACTTTTCCCTGATGCGGTCTGAAAGGTAATATTTCAAATGTATCTAAATCAGGATATAAATACATGTCTGACTCTTCGATTCTGGCAAATCCTTCAATTGAAGAACCATCAAACATACATTTATTATCCAATGCTTTTTCTAACTGACTTCTTGTTATTGCAACATTCTTCAATGTCCCAAATAAATCTGTGAACTGAAGACGTATAAATTCAACATCTTCTTCATCTGCAATTTTAATAATTTCCTGTTTTGTATATCTCATGTGTTTCTCCTTTCACCAAACAAAGTATGTGGTGTCTAACCCTTATAAAATAATAACAAACCACAATTTGATAGTCAACGTTAGATTCATAAATAAAATTTAAATAAAATTTAATTAAATTTACAAAATCCGCCTATTGCAATTACTCCATTTTTACAATAGAATTATGTGAGAAAACAGGCATCAAAGTCGGGGACTTTTAATCCCGACATCATATCATGATTAATATATGCCTTCTTATTTATTTACTTTATATGACAAAACTTGAAAGATGAGAATTAATACACATGAAAAAAAATAATCCAATAAACAAATACGTACTTGTAATAATATTTTTAGCATTATTTGCAATAATCAGCATATTCTTAATATCAATAACCGAACACAGGTCTGATGCAAATATGAATAATAAAAGTAATTCTGAAAAACTTACAACAAAAAATACCGAAGATTCATCTTCATTTGAAGAAACAACATCATACAATCCTGCTGATTCTGCCATAGAAGAGATGAGTACAGCTCCTTCAGGCGATGCTGCAAAGCATTTGATTGATTTTGATGCTGATTTTCCTTATCAGATAAGAGTTAACAGAACTCAGAATTATGTAATTATATATGGAATTGACAAGAACGGAAGATACTCCATTCCTTATAAAGGATTTATGTGCTCTGTCGGAAAAGATGTAAAAGACACCCCTACAGGTTCATTTAAAACAAGCGATTATTATCCTTGGAGACTAATGGTTGATGGTTCTTATGCCCAATATGCAATCCGTATCAACGGTTCAATCATGCTTCATTCTATTCCATATTACAGTGCACACAACGATGATTTGGAAAGTGAAGAATATAATAAACTTGGAAGCAACGCTTCCCTTGGCTGTGTAAGACTTAACATTAACGGAATAAAATGGATATATGATAATTGTCCAAAAGGAACTCCTGTTACAATTTACGATTCAGATTCAGAAGTTCCACCTGTAAAAATTAAAAAAGTAAAAAAAATCGACTTAAACGATGAGAGAGCTAATTGGGACCCTACTGACCCGGTTGCAGGAAATCCTTGGAAAGATGGTAAAGAGACTGATGAAAGCGAAGAATATATGGAATATCCTTCTGAGACTACTTCTAATAAAAATAATTTAGAAACTACTTCTAAAAACAATTCAGAAACTACTTCTAAAGTTAAAGATAAATCAGTTTCTAAAACTACATCCAAAAAGGATTTAGAAACAACCACAAAATAATTAAGGAAGGAATATGTTTTATGGCAAAAAAAATATATGCTGTTAAAGTTGGAAGAACAAACGGAATATTTGAAACGTGGGATGAATGTAAAGCAAGTGTAAACGGATATCCCGGTGCCTTGTATAAAAGTTTCACAAATATGGCTGACGCTTACGCATATCTTAATTTGGAAAGTAAGCAGATGTCTCTCTTCGATATGCCATCTGACGATTCTGTTGATGATTCTGATTTTCCTGTCATAAAAGAATCTGTTGAAGATGATGACAAACCATTTTCTAATTCCGTAAAAGCCGTTGCTTATGTAGACGGAAGTTATAATATTGCTACAAAGCATTTTTCATATGGTTGTGTTATTTTCTATAATGGAGAGGAATTTCATCTTTCTAAAGATTTTGATGACCCTGAACTCGCTTCTATGCGAAATGTCTCAGGTGAAATATTTGGTTCAATGGCAGCAATGGATTTTGCTATAGAACACGGCATAAAACATATCGCAATTTACCACGATTATGCCGGTATAGAAAAATGGTGTACGGGCGATTGGCGTGCAAATAAGCCCGGCACAATTGCATATAAAAAATATTATGAACAGGCGAAGAAAAAAGTTGACATTACATTTTGTAAAGTTAAAGGTCATTCTGGTGACAAATATAATGACTTGGCCGATAAGCTTGCCAAAGAAGCCTGTGGGATAAACTAAAAAAATTAAAACTTAATTGCATAATCAGGGCTTTGCCATACACAGATATGGTGCTGTCGCTAATGCGACAGCACCATTAATAAATTCATACATTTGATTCACTTTCTTATGCTTTCTACTTACCTTATATAACAAAAAAACTAACAGCAACATAACATTCTCAAAATAATTCTGCTATTCTTATTATATACCTATTTTTCTTCAAATAGCTATACTACTTTATTGTATTATATAAATAATAATCCTCCAAATTGGGTTCTACTTTATGCCCATTACACGCTTTTTCATTGCATATATATCTGATTTTAACTTGCTGTGCTCCTGCCATAAGTCCACTTACCAAATATTTCTGATTATACATTTCAACATTACACTTTTCAATCATTTCCTCAAATACATATCCATCAATTTCTGACAGAAGTTCTGACGGGCTGCCGTTTTTGATTATCTTACCTGCTGAAAGCATTATTATTTTATTTGCAATAAATTCTATATCCGAAACAATATGTGTTGCTATAATAACTATTTTATTTATACTTATTTGTGCTATTAAATTTCGTATTCTTATTCTTTCATTTGGATCTAATCCCGCTGTCGGTTCATCTAAAATCAAAATGTCAGGATCATTAATCAATGCCTGGGCTATTAATATTCTCTGTTTCATTCCACCTGAAAATCCGCCTAATTTTTTCTTTCTAACATTTTCTAAATTAACAAACTCAAGCATTTCTGTAACTTTATCAGAAATTTCTTTTTTATTTATGCCTTTTAAATTTGCTATATAATTCAAAAACTCTTCAGCTGTAAACGAATCATACATTCCTTGTTGTTGCGGCACATATCCGATTATATCTCTATATTTATATCCAAGTTTAGTAATATTCTCACCATTATATCGAATATCACCACCACTTTTTTTAATGCCATCAACAAGTATATTCATTAAAGTAGATTTTCCGGCACCGTTAGGCCCTAGCAATCCATACACGCCTTTTTCAAATGTATATGTAAAATTATCCAATGCAAGTTTATCTTTATATTTTTTTGTAAGTCCCTTTATTTCCAACATACTATATTCCCTCCATATTAATTTTCCTTTTCTTTACCCTATATATAACTGATATACAATTAATGGAATAACTAAAACCATAAAAGATATTGCCATTTGTTTTATCTGTCCATTACATAGTTTTGAAATTAGTATTATTACAATCATCGCTATTAAAACTACAATGTATTTAAGTAAATATATTCCAATTAATACTGTAAGTATATTTACGTTAATTGGAATCTCTGAAAACATTTGCATACTTTTTGCCGGGGCTAATACACCTGATAATCTAAAATTATTTACTATTACAAATATGAATGGCACATTAGCAATAACAAATGCTAATGTTGTTATTACAATTGATACACCCCATTTCTTTTTATTAAGCTTTTCAGTACCGTAAAGCATTGAATCCGTCAATTTTTTCATACCTGTTTCACTTTCATATGCAAAACAGCTTACTACAATTAAAATTATAGCTGAAATCATAAATATCCATGCGATGATTTCGTTATAAATCTTTTTTGGTTCTATTAAATATTTTATACCTATATCATCAATTAACCAGCCGTTTATTTTTTCCTCACGCTTTAATTTCTTTACATATTCGTTATTATTTTTTACCATATCAAACGCTTCTTTAGGTAATATATCCCAACTATACTGACTGCTTATTATCATAAAACTTTCATAGCTTATTTGATTATTCATATAAAGTTTTGTGTTTTCATCATATTCTTTCTGAATATTATCAAATCTTTCCTGTTCCTGTTTTATATATAAATCTTTGCTGTCATTTGTTGTTCCTTCTAATTTCTGCATATACTCTGAATAATATTTCTGTGTTTCGTCCATCTGTGTATCTATATTATTCATCATGTATATCTGAGTTATGGCTAATGCAATTAGTATAAATATTCCCTTATTAATTACTAACACTTTTTTATATTCCATAAATGTCATTGTTCTAACTCTGAATTTTTGGGATAAGGCTTTGTTATTTTTTTTAAGCTTGATATTTATATCAACATTATTTGAAAAAAATATTATTCCCATTGTGGCAAATGCTATGAAATAAATACATATAGTTACTATAGCTACGCCTGTTATATTGAATGGTTGTTCCAAAATATTCATATTGTAATATTTATAAGTTAATGATGTTGTGTCAATCAGAGTTACCGGACTTAATATCTTTAATACTGCTAATTTATAATCCCAATTTATAAATTGTTTTGCTAATATAGATAAAGTCATTATTATTCCAATTAATGTATACAATATTCCTATATTTTCAAATAATATCACACATACTAATAATATAACTGAATATGCTATAGCAGCTATATATTTAAATACAATATAAAAAATCAAATACTGAATTACCGATACATTAAAAGCTGACTCATAAAATCCAGGTACCGATTGAATCGGGACATTTAGTTTATCACATCCAATAATATTAATAGAAGCAACAAATAATGGAATATATATCAGTAAGACTACAGCTAAATCTGAAACAATTATCGCTCCTATTTTTGAAATGATTAGAGAAACTCTTCCCTTTTTACAGGATTTTATAAGTTTCATCATACCATTCCTTCTGTCACAATTTATAGACACAACCACACACTGTAGAATAATTATAAAAATTACAACATCTGAAAATCCTAATTTTGTAATATTATCAATTACTGAATAATTTCCAAATTCAGGCTTAACATTTTTCACTTTATCATATGCATTGATTACTTTTTCCGCACTTTTTTTATGATAATTATTTTTTCCGTTAAACATTTTAAATGAAGATATTTTGTTCAGATTTTCCTGCATACTTTGAATATATTCTGAATAATTGTTTATCTTTTCCTGTTGTTGTTCTATTTTTTCATTACTTTGTTTTAACTCTTTGCTTTGAGAATTAATGCAAAAAAATATATTAAATATACTTAGAACAAAAAGTAAAAATAATATCCATTTATTCGATATTATTTTCTTTAATTCTTTAATAAGCATAAAGCACCCCCTATTATTCTATTTTTTACTTATACTGTTTTTTTGAATTTCATAAAAGCTATGTTCATCTATAAAATCATAGTTTTCGTCAAATGCCTTCTCATATGTTAATAATCCTTCATCATTCTCATCAATTACATACAAAATTTTTCCATCAACTCCATAATGTTGCTCTATTAATTCTTCTTTATTCAAATCGTATATATAATATTTAGGCGATATATTTAAATCGGCTTTAGGTATTACTTCATCTTTAGTATTTTCATTCATGTATGTACTTACCATATATATCTTATCATCTATATATTTATAAACTATACTGTAGGCATTTAATATTTCTTTCTTCTCTTTAGTATTAAAATCATAGGAAACTATGGTTCTATTCGCAAGTACCGGATCCTGATAATACAACTTATTACCCTTTACACATATTATGTAGTAACAATCATTATCTTCAATTCCTTTGTATTCCTCCAAAGTACTTTGAAATTCAATATCTAACTTGTCCAGTTTGTTATTTTTCAAATCATATACATAATAATTTTGTTTTTTTCCTAATCTATCAATATCCTCTTTCATCGAAAAATCGTCACTAGTATGCCAATCTGAATAAGATTTAGCATCTTTAAATCCAGCTTCATTATATGTTTTTTCATTAAAACTATACTTAATATAAACTTTCCCCTCAAAACATTGAATCATATCACAAGATACACTCGGTTTCTTTCCCATATTTGTAAGTTGTCTTATTTTTCCACTATCAATACTAATTTCATATACTTCTGATTCAACTATAAAACATGATGATGAATTCTCACTATATTCAACTTCTTCCTGAACTCCACTGGCAATATACAACTTTCCATCATAAACGCAGAAAGTTGCTCCTATATTAATTAGCGGTTTATCTAATTTTGCTACTTTTTCTTTTTCACTTCCATCTATATTACTTCTCCATAACACGGAATCATCTGTGTCTACACAGATATAATATAATTTTTCATTATATATAAATGGATATTTCGCCTCACCTTTTACGATAGCATTGCAATTTATTTTACCTGACTGATAGTCTTCAACATTATGCGTGCAATTTGCCTGACTGCATGCATAAACTTCACTTTTACTGGAATAATCATAAAAATAAATTACACTATATTCTCCATAACTTTCAATTTCAACCATCAAATCATTGCAGCACGATTTATTCTCTTCCAATTCAATATACTTATCATTTTCGCCTGTCTGAACTTTACCTTTTCCGCATCCACTTAATGCAAATGCTAATAATATTGCTAATAATATTGCTAACATTATTTGAATTATCTTTTTATTCATATAATTTTCTCCGTCCATTATTACTTTTTTATAAACAAATTTATTTATCTATCTGTCCATTTATTAATTGTATTACTTCTTCTATTCCTGCTGCATCTAATTCTTTTAGGAATTCATTCCATGTAGTGTCAAAATCCCCATTTAAAAATTTTCCTTTTAACTCTGCACTGTAATCTATATACTTTTTTTCTATCTCTACTAATCTTTTTATCTTATCTTTTGAGTCATTCAAATCAAAATATCTACCCGAAATTTTGTCTGAAGTTTTTGCTAAATCTTCTTCTTTCTTTAATTCACTACCTTCTTTTTTATAATCACTGCTATATCTCACAAACACATTTGCAAAAATTTTAGATGGTCCTGCATAATTTTCTATATCCATATTTTCCGTATAATCTTCTCTATCAATTTTATATAAAGGATAAGATGCAATATTCGAAGACACTCTATCTGAATATATGGTATTTAACGCATCCATAGCCATTTCTTTTTTAGTTGACTTACTACATATTCCTGTTATATCTTCCAATTCATCAAATTGCTCAATTTGATTATAGCAATAAATTTTTTTAACACTTTTTAATTTAGGATATTTAGTCTTGTTATTTTCCACAAAGCTATCCACATCCATATCCTGTTGTAAAAACGCAAAACAATTTCCGGTAAAGATTTCATCTTCATTTTTTTTAGTTGGATTTAAATAATTAAAATATTCTTTTTTATAATAATCCGTATAATTTTTAAAAGCCTGTCTTACATTGTCGGATGCATAATAATTCTCAATCAATCCTGTATCTTCGTTTTTACCAAATAACTTAGTATCTATGTAATTCTCACCACTAAATTTACCAATATAGCCTAAAGCAGTGTCTTCAACTTGTGTATATGGATAATTATCCATTATCTTAAAATCACTTGTTCCCTCATTTTTTTCAGCATTATATATTTTTTCAAAATACGGAGCCCAATCTTCGTAATTCATCTGTTTCATAGATTCTAAATCTATATCATATTTTTTTGCAATATCTTCATTTATATACCAATACATTTTAGTTGTTGTTTTTTCCATAGAACCTATGCCATAAAATTTTCCATTAACTTTACTTTTGTTATAAACACTATCAGGAATATTTTCTTTATATTCTTTCATGTTTTCTGACATATATGGTTCTAAATTCTCTAATAACTCTGCGTCTATAAAGTCATACTTTAATAAAATACTATATGTTTTTGCATCGTAATCATAAAATACATTTGCATTTATAATATCCGGAGAATTGTTATTAGAAATCATATGTTTAACCTGATTAATATACTCCTGCCCGCATCCCATTCTTATAAAATTGATTACATATTTTTTTCCTTTTGATACGAGATAATCATTTAATGTTATAATTTGCTCATTTGATATTAAATGTGTTCCATATTTTGAACCAAATTCCTCTATATCTTCGTTTGATAATTTGAACTTTTCTCCATATACCCAATGTAATATTTCTTTGCCGGGATATCTTTCATTTAAATAATCATCGCTTATATCTTCGGTATCAGGAATTATTTTATCATTAGACTTACTAGTATTTATCTTCGTTTGATTGTTAGATAAATCAATCTTTTTACTTGTCTCTTTTTCATTTTTACATCCTACAAGTGATATTGCTGCAATCATAATTCCAAGCAATAATAGTCCCTTCTTCATAAAACCTCCAATAGCATTTATTTTAATAGCAATTATGGTACTAATATTTTTCAATTAGTACCATAATTAATATCACTTTTCTTTTATGGCAACTGTGTATTTTCAGTTAATATTACATTATTCATATATAGTTGTTTATGAATCCCTCTAGCTTTGACTAAGTAATGTCCAGATGCTGCTGATCTACTAACTTCCGTTACACTATTAGCGCTAGTGCTACTTACTTCCTTTACCGTTCCCTTTTCGTTAGTTGTATACATAATTACAGTTCCTGCATATCCAGTTGCTGGCTTTGAAGCAGTAGAAATTCTTGTTGAAGCCCTAGCTGTTTTAAAACCAGTATTGGCTATTGTTAAAAATTCTAATCTTCCAATTGAATTTGATGTGTCTATTGTTTTAGCGCATATACCCATAGACATTCCTATAGATAATACAGATGCTGCAACAACAGAACTAATTATTTTTCTCTTGTTCATGTTATAAAACCTCCTGTTTATTATTTATTCATTAGTTTAATGATTATAATCATTAACTGTTGTAGCTACATTTTAATTATACATCATAAACTGTTGCATCTTTCTTATTGTGATAAACTACAATTTTTTTTGACAAACAACAAAAGGTTATTCATTTTGTTATCTAAGATTTTTCTTAAATAAAAATAAATAACCTCATTTTAATTACTTAAATATGATTTTTTTTACCTCTTTAGCGTATGTTCTACCAATAGGTATTTCATAACCACCCTCTATGTAAATTTTATTATGTGAATATCCTTCTATATATTTCAAATTAGCAATATATGATCTATGGCATTTAATAAATCCCTCAGTTTTCACTCTACTTTCTATTTTTGAAATGCTTTCTGTTGCATTATCTACATTACCATCTTTTTTATATATCTCACTATTATTTCCCTTAGCTTCTATATATATAATTTCGTCAAATGATACTCCTTTTGTAATACCATCATAATGAAATTTCAAAACTTCATTTTCTTCTTTATTCACCCTATTAAATATTTTTTCAATATCAACTTTAATGATTTCTTTTCTAATTGGATAACAATAGAAATTTAGTGGTTCATATTTGAATAATTTATGACATTCAGTTGTGTCATAATCAGTAAAAATTATTTCTGGTCCTTTTGTCTTATATTTATTCCTTATTATACTGGCTATCCGGAATACATCTTCATCAAAATTATTTATCCCTAAATATAGTAAGTCGTACCACTCATCTGTTTTCAATATTTTAAGAGTATCATTTATGCTGTATGATACATCTATTTCTACGCATTTATTAAGTAACTCTCTCTCTTCATATATATAATTTTCTATCTGCGCTGCAATTTCTTTATTTGTATTATAAATAAAAAATTTCATACTGCCACCCCCTCTTTTATTATTAAAATTGTATCATATTAATTATAATAAAGCAAATTATTTATATATTTTTCTCTTACTCCCTCTCTGTCCAATTTTCATACGGAAACATATGATGTAATTTATCAATTGTCTTTTTCTGGCTTGGGTAAAGTTTTGATATTTCATCTTTCTGTTTAAGCAAATCTTCATCTATCTTTTCAAGCCCTATTTCGGGTAAATTTATTTTCTTATAATATTTTCCAAAATACATAACTTTTGCATCAGTTCCTGTTTTATCGCAAGCTTCATCTACAAGATTGTGTGTCATTATATGATGTATGTGCCCATATTCTCCCTTTTCGTTATGAGTTACTATTTCGTCCCAATTCTTATAATTAATTATTGTTTCAATGTCTTTTTCAATATCTTTTTTCCATCTGCCCCAATCGCTTCTTTGCCCTGCTATTTTATCAGGATATAACAATATAAGTCCTTTATCACCGGTTGCATTTATTACATTTTCAAACTCTTTTTTTCTTGTTTTATCATACCCCCTTGTTATGCATACAACCAAATAATCATCTTCTAAAAGATGTGCTCCACCCCATATAAGTTCATCATCAGGATGTGCCACAATCATTAATTTATTATATTTTTCTAAATCAAGCTCGTCCATTTGCTTGTTTTTTACAGACGGAATAAATAAAAATTTTCCGTATTCTATTTCCATTATCGTTGCCACAACTATTGCTATTATTACAATTACTGTAGAAACAATCGCTATTTTTTTCTTTATTTTTATATTTTTCTTCATAAATTATTTTTAGCAGCCGACTATATCGTATGTCCTAAAATTTTACAAAATAAGTATTTTTTGCTTTCTTAACGCAAAATACTGTGTGCTACTTTCTCCTTTCTTTTTATCAGTAACTCGTCATCGGAAATATTTATAAAATCTAAACCTAGTTCATTTTATTTTCTATTTTAAAGATTATCCGGTAAGTTTTTATTTCGACTTATTGTAACATACGAAGCGGTCTTTTTTTCATTCTTAAAGAATACTTAAGATATTTCAATATGGTTCTTTAAATTTTGAATTGTACATTATTTATGTAAGATAAAAATAAAGTTATTAACTGTTTTGATGATTATTTGGCATATTTATTAATAATTCTATTAATGAAGTTAGTACTTATTAATTTGAAATAAAATTTGTTTTCGGGAAAAGGAGTAAATTATGAATTTTATTAAATCTATAAAAAAATCGTCCAAAAGATATATAGAGTTAAATGATTTCATTTACCTTTCTTTGGTGACTGCTTTTATTCTTGGAATTGTTTTTCTTATAACAGGTTCTGATTATATTTATGGTTCTTCCGTAGACTGGCTGTCCCAGCACAGTGTACTCCCTGATTATTTTAGGCAGTCATTTTATGATACGGGAAGACTTTTTCCTGAGTTTAATCTTAATTTAGGTGCCGGACAAAATGCTTATAATTTTTCTTATTACGGATTTATGAATCCAATTATTTTAATAAGTTATCTTTTGCCAAATGTCCAAATGGCATTATATATAAGCATTTCAAGTATTGTAGTTGTTTTGTTATCTGTTTATATTTTTTACTTTTGGCTTAAATCACACAACAACATGAATCGAAGCACTGTTTATTTTATTACTTTTCTATTTGCCTGCGCCGGTCCATTATTATACCACAGCCATAAGCAGGTAATGTTCATGGATTATATTCCATTTTTATTATTAGCTTTAGTTGGTGTTGACCGTTTATATAAAAAAGACAGAAAGATACTTCTTATTCTAAGCATTACATGTATGTTTTTAACAAGTTATTTCTTTGCTGTGTCAGGAATTGTTGCTATAAGTATTTATGCTATTTACAAATTTTTTGAGTACAAAGAAAATCAGGAACTATACTACAAACTTCCTGCTGGTAAAAAGCCGTTTTGGTTCTTTGCTTTAAGATATGGTGCAAGTTCAATTATTGGAATTTTGCTTTCCGCAGTAATTTTACTTCCAAGTCTTGCTGCTATTTTATCAGGACGTGGTTCTTCTGATGGTAAATCAATTTCTTTAGCTAAATTATTTATACCTCAGTTTCCTAATAACGAAATGTTTTACACACCATATGGAATGGGTGTGACCGCTATTGCATTTTTAGCTTTAGCCTGCATATTAATATTAAGCAAAGATTTTTCAAAGAAGTTTCTTTGCATTTGTATTTTGTTTGTTTCAGCATTTCCTGTAGGTCAATATTTATTAAACGGTTTTCTATACATTAGAGGGAAAGCTCTTATTCCATTTGTTCCTTTAATTTTGCTTGTTACCGCATTTTTTGTAAGGGATTTATTAGCTAAAAAATATGAAACCGGTAAATTAGCACTCGTTACATTTGGCATATTAGTTCTTATTGCAATTTCTGCATATATGCATGAAAATCCAATATACATTGCAATAGTTATTGACCTTATAATTACTTTTTGTTTTATTGCTGCCTATTGCCAAATAAATAAGAACTATGTTTTTATGTTGCCTACAATTTTAATTGCCATTTTCTGTTGCTATGTTGGAAATGCTTCTGACACTTTGGTTGCAAAAAAAGATGCTGCAAAATATTATGATAAAAGTAAAAACGCTGCTATTGCAATTGCATTAAATGGTGATGATACATTTTTCAGAACGAGCAATATAACTGATAGTAAATTTACAAATAATATCATATATGGAAAGAAATATTTTTCAGAAGGTTGTTACTCATCTGTTTTTAATAAGCCTTATTTAAATATGTGTAATTATGACCTTCAGCTTAGTAACCCTACCGTTAATGACATTTCCATCACTTCATCAAATGATGTTTTGTTTAAAACACTTATGGGTGTTAAATACATTGCTTCCACAACAACTGCTCCTGCAGGATACAAGGCAGTCTGTCAGGCAGGCAATGTCAAGGTATATAAATCAGATAATGCTTATTCTCTTGGATTTGCATCTAAAGATACTATGAGTTTAGACGAATATCTTTCTCTTTCACCTGAAGAAAAAGAGATTGCTTTATTAAAATATATTGTTGTTGATGATGATGTTAATTCTTCTTATCATTCTATGTTAAAGAAGGTTAATCTTAATATGGATTTAAAATTAGAGCGTACTACAGATGGATATTATCATGTTGATACTATGAAGGGTGCAAAAACTTTTAATGTTGAGATTCCTGATAATTTAAAGGACTGCATTTATATTATAAAATGCAATATCAAAGGATATGGTAGAAACCGTTCAACAATTAAAATTAATGGTATTCAAAATAGTTTAAGTGATCTTAATTCTGCTTATCCTAATAAAAATTTCAATTTTAAATTTGTTGTATCAGATTCTGCTGACAATAATATATTAAACATTCGTTTTCCTAAAGGATGTAGTTTTGAATTCAGTGAATTTGAAATTTATAAAATTGATTATGACCAGGTTTCTGCCTTAAAAAATAACATTACAATGATGACTGATGTTGCTTATGAAAATAATATGATTACAGGGAACATTACTTTAGATAAAGATAGTTATTTTACTACAACAATTCCTTACGACAACGGATTCTCAGTATATGTGGACGGCCAAAAAATTGATTACTTTATGACTGATAATGCCTTTTTAGGATTTTCTCTTTCATCAGGACATCATATTATTAAATTAGTTTATCATGCACCTCTTATAAAGGTTGGTAAATACACATCCTTATTAGGACTTGTTCTTTTTCTTATATTTTGTGGCAATGATTTTATTCGATTGTGGATTCAGATATTGAACCATTTTAAACGGAAAAAACTTACGTACTCAAATGGTCTTTCAGGAAATATTGTTTATCAGAATGATAGTCTTGAAAGTAACCAATGATAAAGTGGGTCGAACATTAGATACAATGAAAACCCTGTTTATTTAATACAGAAAAATGGTTACTACCTGCCTAACAAATGTTTTATAATCTATATTTAATAATAAAGAGGGACGAATAAATTCGCCCCTCTTTATTATATTACTTACGCAATCACATCTAATAACTTCATTGGTTCATCTATTATTTTCTTATAAGTAAGTTTTTCTAAAATGTCTTTTGTTCTGAATCCCCAACTTACAAGAATGCAATCAAGTCCTGAATTAACAGCAGTCTGACTATCAACTTCTGAATCTCCTACATAAATTGATTTTTCCTGTGTACTGCCTAATTTATCGAGTGCTGACATAACCATGTCTTTTGCCGGTTTTTTCTTAATTCCGGCAGCTTCATTTTCTCCTAATGCAACATCTATTAAACCTTCAAAATAAATATTTTTCAAAGATTCAACTGCTTTGTAATTCTTGTTTGATACGATTGCCATTTTAATATTTCGTTTTTTTAATTGTTTTATCAAATCTAATGTACCGTCATAAGCTCTTGTTTTTACCTGACAATGTTTCTGATAATATTCACTAAAATCAGCAAATATCTTATCAAAATCCGGATTATTTTCACCTTCAGGAATTGAACGGTGCATCAAAAGTCTAAGACCATTTCCGACGTGTTTTTTTACTTCGTCTACTGTGTGAACCGGAAAGCCATATTTTTTCTGAGCATATTGTACTGCTGCTGCTATATCATCTATTGTGTTAAGTAACGTTCCATCTAAATCAAAAATAACTGTATCGTACATATTTTTCTCCAATCTGCTTATCCCATTTCTACATATGTTTAAATGTTTAATTTCATTTTAAAATATGTTAATAAAATTGCTTTTTGTCATATTGCCTTGTATTATTTACGCAAATGCCCAACTCATTATATAAAGTAAAACAGACCCCAAGTGTTAAAACCCCGGGATCTGCATTTATATCTTTATTACTGTCTAACTTTAATATGAACTTCTCTAAGCTGCTGTTCTGTAACTTCACTAGGAGCTCCGCACATCATATCCTGAGCGTTACCATTCATTGGGAATGGAATAATTTCTCTGATATTTTCTTCATTTGTAAGAAGCATAATCATACGGTCTACACCAGGAGCCATTCCTGCATGTGGAGGTGCTCCAAACTGGAATGCATTGTAAAGTGCTCCGAATTTTTCTTTCAAATCATCTTCTGTATAACCTGCAATTTCAAATGCTTTAACCATGATTTCCATATCGTGATTTCTAACAGCACCTGATGATAATTCAACACCGTTACATACAATATCATACTGGTATGCAAGAATGTCTTCAGGTTTCATTGTTTCTAATGCTTCAAGTCCACCCTGTGGCATTGAGAATGGGTTATGTGTAAATATAATCTTCTTTGCTTCAGGATCATATTCATACATTGGGAAGTCATTGATGTAGCAGAATCTATATGCATTCTTTTCAATTAAATCAAGTCTTTCTCCTAATGCTGTACGGATTTCACCTGCATATAAAGCAGCCTGCTTTTCATTATCAGCGATAAAGAAAATTGTATCTCCTGCTTCTAATCCTGCAATCTCCTTGATTTCTGTCTTCATATCATCCGGAATAAATTTATCAATTGGTCCCTTATATGTCATATCTTCTTTAACTTCAAGATATCCAAGTCCTCCCATTCCGATGCTCTGAGCAAATTTCAATAATTTCTCATGGAATCCCTTTGACATATCAGCATGAACTTTAATAGCTCTTACTGTCTTGCCATGGAATGGCTTAAATGTACATCTCTGGAAGAAGTCTGTAACATCAACTATTCTTAATGGGTTTCTTAAATCAGGCTTATCTGTACCAAATTCAAGCATTGCCTGCTTATAACTGATAATAGGATATGGAGCCTTTGTTACTTCAAATCCTTCAGGTGCAAATTTTTCAAATGTTGCACTTAAAACTTCTTCACCTACTCTGAAAACATCTTCCTGAGTAGCAAAACTCATTTCAAAATCTAACTGATAAAATTCCCCAGGTGAACGGTCTGCTCTTGCATCTTCATCTCTAAAACATGGTGCAATCTGGAAATATTTGTCAAATCCTGATACCATAAGCAACTGTTTATATTGCTGTGGGGCCTGTGGAAGAGCGTAGAATTTTCCTTTAAATTTTCTTGAAGGTACAATGTAATCTCTTGCGCCTTCAGGAGATGATGCACAAAGAATTGGTGTCTGAATTTCTAAGAATCCCATCTCTGTCATCTTTTCTCTTAAGAAAGAAATAACCTTTGATCTGAAAATCATGTTATCCTTTACTTTCTTATTTCTCAAATCAAGATAACGATATTTTAATCTGACATCTTCTCTTGTTTCCTTTGATGTCATTATTTCAAATGGAAGCTGTCTGTAAACTTTTCCTAAAACTGTTACTTTCTTTGCTTCTAATTCGATTGTTCCTGTTGTAATCTTATCATTGTATGTTTCTTCATCTCTATGCTGAATTGGTCCTTCTACAGAAATACAATCTTCCTTATTAATTCCATCAAGTAATGAAGTATCTCTCATTACTACCTGCATCTGGCCATACATGTCTCTTAAATCGATAAAAGAAACACCACCATGGTCACGGATGTTTTCAACCCATCCGCAAATCTTCATTGTCTGTCCAACATTTGCTTCAGATATGTTGTCCATTGTAACATCACGATAAATGTTATTTGTGTTTGTATCCATTCTGTTAGTCTCCTTCATATTTTTATATATTGTTTAGGAAAACAATTAAACTATATTGTTCAAATTTTATAGCAAATTCAAACAAAAAAAGCCCATCCTAAACTACTACAGTTCAGGACGGACAGTTAATCTAACTTATTCCGCGGTACCACCTGATTTGCTGCATTGCAGCCACTCATGGGATAAACCCTGTTGTGTGTCGTACAACCACGTCGCACCTACTTGCCATTGCTTTCGGATTGCAGCTCGAAAGTGTTATTCACATAAATTCATTCTGCGGACATCTCACCATCATCCGCTCTCTGGAAGCGATAATCTATGTTACTTCTCTTCGTCATAGCCTTACTGATATATTGTGCAAATGCACCTAATTAATGTGATTATAAACCACTCTTTTTTTATTGTCAAACTAAACTTAATATTCCGTAATCATTTGTGAAATTAAAAGTTTATTTTCACTTTGAAGTGTGGGGCAAAGTAGATTTTAGTCTTACACTTCCGTAATCATCTCATGATCATTCGATTCTAAATGTGGAACTTCTTTTATCTCATAATAATATAAACTGTATAAATAGCATAAAGAACTAACATTATTATTCCTTCTTTTTTATCAAGTTGCTTCTTTGTCCATGCAAATGCCCATACAAGACCACTAAATACTACTAATACAATAATGTCTATTATGTTTTCTGTTAAAAATGTAATCGGACTTATTGTTGCTGCAATTCCCAGTACCATCAAAATATTAAATATATTCGAACCTATTACATTACCAACAGCCATATCAACTTCTTTCTTTCTAGCTGCCACAATTGATGTTACAAGTTCAGGAAGGCTGGTTCCAAGTGCTACGATAGTAAGTCCTATAACGGTTTCTGTCACTCCTGCTGTTCTTGCTATAGAGGTAGCACCATTTACAACAAAATCACCACCAAATTTTATTGCAATAGCTCCTCCAACTATATACAGCAAACATTTTATTCCTGACAAATCCTCTGATATTTCTTCAAGTTCTTCATCAATTTCCTGCATTTCCTCATCTGAAATCTTTCTTGATTTCATTGCACTTTTAACCATTATAAGAATAAAAAATGCAAAGCAAACTAAAAATACTATTCCCTCTGTTCTTCCCAATGTCATTGATGTATAACCTGTAAATAATAAAAGGAGTGTACATGCTATTGAAAATGGAAAATCTCTTTTTATTGTATCTTTAGCTACTTCAAGTGGAATAAATAAAGTACAAATTCCACACACAACCATAAGATTAAATATATTTGAACCAACTGCATTGCTGATTGATAAAGAATTACTTCCATTCATTGAAGCAATAATGCTGACTGAACATTCAGGCAAACTGGTTCCCATTGCCACAATTGTCATACCAATTACAAGTGATGGAATCTTTAATTTTTTCGCAACGCTTGCACTTCCTTCTACAAAAAAATCTGCTCCTTTAACCAGTAATATAAATCCAACTACCAAAAGTACTAATGCTGTTATTATTGTTTTTATCATATCTTTTTCCTCCATAAAAAGATGTACTGCCCCTCCCTCCGGTCGGCGGCTATTTGTTGAGAACATTTATTAAAAATGAATTTCATTCATTTTATTTATTTTCATTACAGAATTTAAAATGCTATCCATCCCATGTGTTCACACAGAATTTTTACACCTATTAGTACTAAAATAATTCCACCTGCAAGCTCTGCTCTTTTCTTATATCTGTTTCCAAAAAAGTTTCCAATATAAACGCCTACAATAGATATAATAAATGTAACCACACCTATAATAGTAGCTGATTCCACTATTGGTCTGTCAAGGGCTGCTAAAGATATACCTACTGCCAATGCATCTATACTTGTTGCAATTGCAAGCATAAGCATTTCTTTCATGTCAAGTGGCGGATCCATTTTTTCAACAACTACATCTTCTTCCTTTTCACTCAATGTTTCTATAATCATTTTCATTCCAATAAATGCCAATAATGCAAAAGCTATCCAGTGATCAAAAGCTTCTATATAGTTTTGAAAACCCTTACATAAAAACCATCCGACTATCGGCATAATTGCCTGAAAGCCACCAAAAAACAACGCTATGACAACTGCCTGTTTTTTATTGACTTTGCGCATAGCTAATCCTTTGCAAATAGACACTGCAAACGCATCCATTGCAAGTCCAACTCCCAACAATAAGAACTCAACTAAATATTCCATTTTTATCTCCTGCCCTTTTGTATAATAGAATTAGATTTAATATCCGATTTGTTCATAGTATATATCTTGTATTTATACTTAATAATTTATTTCCCATGTAAATTATTTAAAAATTAACGTCTTTTGTCCCAAATATACATTTTAACAATCTAATGTTTTAACGATATCTAAAATATACATTTTTGTCATATTCAAAACAGATTTAATCTCATATGTCTATGCCTTGACATTACAGGTATAAAAAAGACTCATAATTTTGAAGATACTAATTATTATTAGTATCTTCAAAACCATAAGTCTCATTCTTTAATATTTGCCAGATAGCTTATGCTATCGGGATTGTTGACAAATCACGCTTTCACGCGAACTACTCCCTCACGGACTATTAATTTCTCGTGTAATTATATTTAAATAGTCGTAAAATGTCAACTCCGTTTTTATTTAAAACTATTGTCTTAATTTATTCTGTTTCATCTGTCATTTCTAATAGATTAATCATTCTTAATTTCTAACCAATTTCTCTATTATTTTAAAGAAATTGATTTTGTATCTGACAAATAACTATTGCATTTAGAGTTTGAATAAACTGCTCTTACTTTATAATAGTATTTAACACCTTTTTTCTTATTTTTATCTGTGTATTTCGGCTTTTTAGTTGTAGCAATTTTTTTGTATCCTGAACCTGATGAACGATATACATAATATTTAACTGCATTAGTATTCTTTGTCCATTTAATTCTTATATTTGCATATCTGCTTCCTTTTGCTTTTGTTGAAAGCTTTTTAACTTTTACATTTTTAGGTTTAATAAGTTTTACTCTTATGTAACGTACTGCCTTAATACCACTTGTTGTAGTTGCTGTTATTTTTGCAGTTCCTACTTTCTTTGCTGTAACAAGACCTGTATCACTTACAGTTGCTACAGCTGTGTTATTACTTGTCCATTTAACTGTATCTGTTGTATCACTTGGTGCTATCTTTGTTGTGTACTGAATAGTATCGCCCTTATATAATTTGGCTATTCCTGTTTCGTTAATTGCAAATGATGTCGAAGGCTGCTTTACACTTATTGTACACATTGTAATCAATCCACTGTCTGTTGTTGCCATTATCATTGAATCTCCAACGCCAATTGCATTGTAACTTCCGGTATATTTGTTTACTGAAATAGCTGTATCGTTTGAACTTGAATACTGAATTTCATTTTTATAATCTTTCAAAATTTCATTCTTTTCATTTGCAATCAATGTTGCTGTTACTTTTGAATTAAATCCTTTATTTACCTCTACATATGAAGTATCAATTGTCAATCTTGGGTCTGCTATAGCCTGCATTTTTAAAGCAGCTTCTTTAGTAACTTTCTTAAGAAGTCCATTAGAATCGTATTCACTTTCAGGTAAATACTTATTTTCTAATGCTGTTGTATTAAATATTGTTCCATAAATTGTACACGCTGCCAAATAACTTCCTGTAGGTGTAGGATGTATGTTATCCGCATTGTATAATTTTATATCAGGAAACTGTTTTAAGCATCTTTCAAAATTAACTCCTGATGAAATAACTTGCGCGCCATACTTATTTCCCATCATATAATAACCCTTTATCATATAATGCTGTATTTCATTATGTGATAAATAATAGCTATATCCTGTTGCAGTAAAACTCCTTCCAATATAATCAGCCTGTGTATCATAAAGAAGCATCTTTGCACCTGAACTCTGAATTAATGGTTTCAATGTTTCAATTGCTGTCTGAGTTTTTGCAATATCTGTGATAATCATTTCTCTGTGGTCCTGAAGAATTACATAATCCCACTTATAATTTTTTAATGCACTTATAAGCTGAGAACCATATGTATCCTTTTCATCAGCGAACTGATAAAGTTTGTAATTTGCTGCTGTAAGTGCCTGAATTGTTACATTCACTCCATCAGCCTGTGCAAGTCCTTTTACCATCTGTGGCATATCATTATAATAAGTTGAACTATTACCAACAAATAAAATTCTTACATTTGGCTGCGTTGTATTTGTTCCATTATTGTTTTCACTAGGGGTTGTTGTTTCTGTCTCTCCTGAAGGCTTTGTTGTTTCTGTCTCATTTGCTTTAGTTGTTGTTTCAACTTCACCTGTATGTTTTGTTGTTTCTGTTTCTCCTGCTACCTTTGTCGTTTCTGCTTCTTTTACATTTTCCGGTGCCATTGTTGCCTCTATTTCCTGCGCCATAACACCAATGTTAAAACATACTAACATTGCAAGAACAAGCATTAATGCTTTTCCCATTTTTTTTACTTGATTTCCCATGATTTTCTTCCTTACTCATATATTTTTGTGCTTTACACACCTAACATATTATAATACATTTTTTTATTTCTTAAAGGGCAAATTAGTAAAATTAAGAATTTGCCCCAGTTTTGCCTTTTTTATTTAGGATATAAAAAATCCCAATTATCGGTTTCTATACTCACTATGTTCTTCTTTAATTGCAAGTGCACATATAATTCCTGCTGCACAACTTGCCGAATGCCCACAACCATGTCCAATTTCAGGCATTGCATCATATTCACATATAATAGCCACTTTAGGCAAATTTTCTTTTATTTTTTCTTCCTGACATGCCAAATCCGCTTCGCTTCTTTTCAGTGATTATATTCGTATAACATTTTCTTTTTTGTTATTTTCACGTGAGTATTTTCTTATGGTTTTTTCAGATTATTTTCTGTATTTCTTTACATCTTTTTTAAATTTTTTCCACGCATCTTCATGTTTAACATAGTATCTTGGGCATTCTTTTCCTGTTATATCATAATGTCTAATTACATGGTCTTCATTTAACCCACATGCCATTTCGAGCCATGCAGTAAGTTTTACCAAAGATTTATAAGTCTTTTTATTAAATTTTCCTGATTTGTCCGGATGACATACCTCTATCGATATAGTGTCATTGTTTCGCCAATTACTTGCTGCTGACATTTCATCTAGCGGAATACATTGAATTACTTCGCCATCTAATCCTACCACAAAATGAGAACTTACATTTGACTGATTTCCAGCATAAAAATCATGGTTTTGCTGTGCCGTACTTCCCGGATTTCCGACATAGTGAATAACTATATCTTTAACGCTGTCAAGTTTTTCTCCACTTCTTGATGCTCCATCCACATCTATAATCTGGTCATCTATCCACTCCGGTCTTTCCATGTTTTCCAACTTACTCAAATTTATTTTGCCATAATAAATTTCACTTGCCTTCCATGCAACCATAGCCACTAATGCAACTATTAATAATATTCCGATTTTTTTAATTCTTTCTTTTCTACGTTTTGATTTTCTCATGTATCTCATTTTATGCCATCCTATGTTTCTTAATTAAATAAAATTTCATATATTTTCCACGGCTTATTATACTCTATAATTTATAAATTTGTAATCATATCCATCCCGTATTTTTCATAAACTGTACAATAAAACATAGGAGGTTACAATGTCAAATAATTCTGAATATCTTAGTATGACAAAAAGGAGTATTTCCTGGCTTTTCTTTATCGCATTAGCAATTGGTGTTACATATTATTTTCAGGGTTTTTCCTATAAAGATACATTTGATTCTCTCCCTGTTTCATCTACTGCAAAAGAACTTCCAATTTATTGTGTAGATACTGCTAAACCTCAGGTTTCCATTAGTTTTGATGCTGCTTGGGGAAATGATGATACACAAAAAATATTAGATATTTTAAAAGAAAATAATATTAAAGCCTCTTTCTTTATGACAGGTGGCTGGGTTAAGCAATACCCTAATGACGTAAAAGCGATTTACGAGCAAGGGCATGATTTAGGCAATCATAGTGCAAATCATAAGAATATGAGTTCTCTGTCAAACGAAGAAATATGCAATGAACTTAATACTGTTACCGAAAACGTTAAAAATCTTACTTCCTATCAAATGAATTTGTTTAGACCTCCTTACGGCGATTATGATAATCATGTTATTGTTAAAGCAAAAGAATGTGGTTATTTTACAATACAATGGTCTGTAGATTCTCTAGATTGGAAAAACTATGGTGTTGATGCAATTGTAAATGAAGTTCTTAACAATAAGGAATTAAAGGCCGGTGCAATTATTCTAATGCATAACGGAGCAAAATATACTGCTCAGGCTCTTCCTAAAATTATTGAAGGGTTAAAGAATAAAGGATATGAAATTGTTCCCGTTTCACAGCTTATTTATACTGACAATTATCATATAAATTCAGAAGGAAAACAGATAAAAAATGAACAATAGACTTCAACTACAAAAGAAACAGTGACTATGATAAATTAGCCACTGTTTCTTTAAATGAATTCATTTTTCTTTTGATTATTTTTTGATTTTTTAATCATATTTCATACTGTTTTTTAATTATATTTCATACTGTTTTCAATTATATTTTATGCTGTTTTTTATTTGTAATACTAATCATTAACTACTTCTTTTCCCGAGCCTAAAACTTTAATTCCTACAATAGTTCCAATCATAAGAATAATTCCGATAGGAAGTGCAGCCCATCCAATTCCTGCTGCTTTCTGCAATGCTCCTGAAATTATGTATGTTATAAATGAAACTACAGCAACTGTTACTGCATATGGAATCTGTGTAGATACATGATTTGTATGTTCGCATTGTGCTCCTGCCGATGACATGATTGTTGTATCTGAAATTGGAGAACAATGGTCTCCACAAACAGCTCCTGCCATACATGCAGATATGGCAATAATCATCATTGCAGGGTCAGTTTTCTGGAATGCCTGTACAACAATAGGAATTAGGATACCGAATGTTCCCCATGATGTACCTGTTGCAAATGCAAGTCCACATCCTACTATAAATATAACCGCAGGAAGGAATATTGCAAAGCCTTCAGCACTATTCTTCATTATTACTTCAACAAATTCTGCTGCTCCTAAACTACTTGTCATATTCTTTAATGTCCATGCAAATGTTAAAATAAGAATTGCAGGAACCATTGCCTTAAATCCTTCCGGAAGGCAATCCATACACTCATTAAACGGTAATATTCTTCGTACAACATAAAATACTAATGTAATGATAAGTGCAAATATACTACCTAATGCCAAACCAACTGATGCATCGCTATTTGAAAATGCTGTCACAAAATCTGTACCTGAGAAAAATCCTCCCGTATAAATCATGCCAATAATACAGCATATAATAAGTGTAATTACAGGAACTACAAGGTCACATACTTTACCTTTTTTCTCTTTTACTTCATTATCAATTTCTTCATATATTTTTTTACCTGTTGTAAATAAATCTCCTTTAGCTGCATTTGTTTCATGCTTTGCCATTGAGCCAAAATCTACTTTCATTACAACAATTGTAATCATCATAACAATCGTCAATAAAGCATAATAGTTATATGGTATTGATTTTATAAATACTACAAATCCGTCTTCACCTTTTACAAATCCTGTAACTGCTGCTGCCCATGAAGAAATCGGCGCAATAATACATACAGGAGCTGCCGTAGCATCTATTAAATATGCAAGCTTAGCTCTTGATACATTATGTCTGTCTGTTACAGGTCGCATAACACTACCTACTGTAAGACAGTTAAAATAGTCATCTACAAAAATCAAACAACCAAGTGCTATAGTTGCAAGTTGTGCTCCTACTCTTGTCTTAATGTGCTTAGAAGCCCATTCTCCAAACGCTGTTGATCCTCCTGCCTTATTCATCAATGCAACTATTGTTCCAAGAACAACTAAGAATACTAAAATTCCAACATTATAAGAATCTGAAAGTGAACCAACTATTCCATCACTAAGTACATGTGTAAGTGTTCTTTCAAATGAGCCACCCGCATATAGTACTCCACCAATTACAATTCCGATAAACAATGAACTATAAACTTCCTTTGTAATCAATGCAAGTACAATTGCCACAAGTGGCGGTATCAATGCCCAAAATGTCCCAAATAATTTAGGAACATACTCTGCTTTATCTGCTGCAAATACCGTTGTTGAAAATAATGTTATCAACAGCAATGTAACAAGCAACATTAAACCTTTGTTTCTTCGTTTCATAAAACTCTTCTCCTTGTCTTTTTTTATTTCATTACCCATATCGCACATTATAACATAAAGCCGATGCTTTCGCATCGGCTTTATTACTATTCCTTTAAATATTAAGTTACTTTTTTATTTATCCACGCATAAGATAATCCATTATCTTTTTAGAATCTTCCAATTCATGGGCAATAATTTCCATTTCAGGTATTTTTGCTGCTGACGAAAAAATTGTTGATAATGAAACTAACTGGCATAATTTTGATTTTAAATTTAATCTGTCTCCATCATCTGTAATTAATTCTACTTTGCCTTCACAACTGTCAATAACCTTTAAAAATTCTTCGGGATTTGAAATATTTTTTACCTTCATAGCTCTCTATCTCCTTTTTTATTTTTGTTTTTGTTTTTCTTCAATTTCCTTAATCATATCAATTCTAACCTGATGACGTCCGCCTTCATATTCAGCATTTAACCACTCATCTACTATCATCTTGGCTGTTTCAACACCAATTACTCTTGCGCCAAATGCTATGATATTAGAATTATTATGCTGCTTCGATAATTTTGCACTATATGGTTCGCTACATACACATGCTCTTATTCCATTAACTTTATTAGCTGCAAGTGAAATTCCTACGCCTGTTCCACAGATTAAAACACCACAGTCTACTTCTCCACTTACAACAGCATTTGCTACTGCCTCACCATAAACAGGATAATTGCATCTTTCCTTAGAATCTGTTCCAAAGTTTACAACTTCATATCCTTTGCTTTCAAGATATTCTTTAATTTCATTTTTCATGTCTACTGCAACATGATCATTTCCAATTCCTATCTTCATAGTTCACACCTCTAATATTTATTTTTGTATTCACATGTTTTATTTTTGTGAAAATTTTTGCAACAAATTTAATACTATGTTTATTCTGCTATTATGTAATTATTGCCTGCTTCAACAACACTTGTTTTCTTATCACAAATTATTGTTGCTTCCTCTAATTCCATAACTTTGCATAATGTATTTTTGCCTGATTTCGTGCTGTCTGCAAGAACGTATGATTTTGTTGAATTATGATGTACTATACGCTTCTTTTCAGCTTCAAGTAAATCAGGTGTGTTGAATCCTGCCCCTTCTGAGAAACCGGACATTCCAATAAATGCTTTATCAAAATAATATTTTTTAAGGAAATTATTTGTTGTAATTCCTATTATTGATGCAGTTGTTATATTAATCTCTCCTCCTGCAACAATACATTTAATATTATTGGTCTGCAACTCCTGATAAATCATTGCATTTGTTGTTACAACAGTAATATTTTTTTCTCTCAAATATTTTATCATCATTAAAGCTGTGCTTCCTGAATCAATATAAATTGATTCACCGTCTTTAACTAAATCAGCCGCATACTTTGCAATACGTTCTTTCTCTTCGACATTTTTACTAAATTTAGAAATTACAGGTACTTCATAACTTCCTCTCTTTAAACAGGCACCACCACCTCTGAGTAAAATTATCTCTCCTTCTTTTTCCATAGTCTTCAAATCTCTTCTAACGGTAGACTCCGATACGCCCCCTAAAGATTTGCAGAACTCATCCAAAGACACGACTTCGCTTTTTTCCAGTAAATCTAATATTTGTAACCTTCTTTCATATGGAATCATATCTGCCTCCTAACATTGAAAAGTATAAATAAACAGTTATAGTTTATACTTTCTATATCCTATTCCTTCTTGGTTTTATTAGATAAATTATACCTATTTATAGTTTATACTTTTGCGGAAAACTTTTCAATCATTTTTCGTCAATTTTTGTCAATTTTATTCAATCTCTTCTAATGTCGGCATTGAAGGCTGTGCGCCATATCTGCATACAGTTATTGCGCTGCACTTTGTTGCAAATTTACAAGCTTCTATTAATCCTTTTCCTTCAACTATCGAATGACTTACTGCTCCAATATATGAATCTCCGGCACCTGTAGTTTCTACCGCATCTACTTTCATTGCCGGAATTACTTCTATTTTACCATCTTCGTATACAACCGCTCCATCCTTACCTAATGTAAAGATTACATTGTTTCCATATTTTTCAGCAGTTTTCTTTATTTCTTCTTTTGCTTTATCAAGAGAATCAATTTCTGTCTTGCAATAAAAAGCTGCTTCTACTTCATTAACAACTAATATATCTGTTTTCGCCAAATATTCATCTTTGAGTTCTATCGCCGGAGCCGCATTTAAAACTACAATACATCCGGCTTCCTTAGCTTTATCAATTGCATATTCAATCATTTCTACAGGAATTTCATTTTGCAAAATACAAACTTTAGATTCTTTTAATGCAGGCATTGCATGGTCTATATCCTGCTTTGTTATTTCATAATTTGCACCTCTTACTATGCAAGCAAATACACTTCCGTCATCAATTGCATTTATAATTCCCATTCCGCTGCTTCCCGGAACTTTTCTTATATAATCTGTGTTTACTCCATACTGCTTCGCTGTACTTACAAGAAAATCTGCCGCTGCATCTGTTCCTACACATCCAACCATATATGTCGGTGTATGGAGCTTTGCTGCCTGAACTGCCTGATTTGCGCCTTTTCCACCCGCACTGTATGCAGCTTCATTTGCCGGCAATGTTTCTCCTTTATATGGCAATCTTGATATTTTTAAAATAATATCATAGTTCAGGCTACCAATAACTGTAATCTTATCTTTCATTTATGTTTCTCCTTTGACATTTTTCCGTTCACATTGCTAAGTGTCAACACAAGTTTCTTATTTTCACAAACACAATCGCCATTTATTCTTTTGACACTTACATTATGTAATTATACAACAAGAGGTGCATAAATATTTAAATTAATATTCCTGCACCTCTTAAATCAAATATTTATTTTAGTTTCTTATAATGTTCATAATATAATGCCATTATTTAGTTTGCAGCTTTTTTATGACGTGCAACAAATCCTTTAATATCCTGCTGAATAAATTCAAAGTATGAAGCTACAATGATTATAATACCAGTTACAACGAACTGCCAGAAAGAGTCAACGTTGATAACTACCATACCTACTTTTAATACTGCAAGCATTAATGCTCCAATGAATGTTCCAAGTGCTGTACCTTTACCACCTGCCATTCTTGTTCCACCGATAGCTGCTGCTGCGATGGCATTTGTTTCATAAGCCTGACCTGCTGTAGCTTCTGCTGAACCTAAACTTGCTAACATAATCATACCTGCTATTGCTGCACATATTCCGCAGAAAATGTAAGCGATATACTTTGTTTTAATTACGTTAACACCTGATAATTTAGCTGCTTCTTCATTTCCACCTACTGCATATAAGTAATCTCCGCTTCTCATTTTTGATAAAAGAATGTGAGCTATTACGAATACTACTACCATTACGATGATGTAGTTTCTTACACCACCAAACACGATTCCATTGAAAATGTCTCTGTATGATGTTGGAACATTAGTTACAGGAACACCACCTGTTACTACGTAAGCAATACCTCTGTATAAACTCATTGTACCTAATGTAGCAATGAAAGGCTGAAGTTTTAACTGATTAATAAGGAAACCATTGAATGCTCCAAGAACTGCTCCAATTAATATACCTACTAAAATAGCTAAAAATGGATTCATTCCATAGTTAACTGTACATGAAGCTACTACAATACCTGTGATTGCGTATGTACATCCTACTGAAAGATCGATACCTCCGGTAATGATTGTAAACATCATACCTACGGCAAGTATACCATTTAATACCATCTGTTGCAAAACTGTTAAAAAGTTACTGTAATTTAAGAAATTTTTATTTAACACTGTGAATACTACACACATTGCAAGTGTAGCTATTAACACTACAAATTCACGTTTATATTTATTCCATATACCTTTCATTCTAATTACCTCCAATTGCCAAATCAAGAATTGAATCTTCTACAAAATCAACCTTACTTGTAAGTTCAGCTGTTACTTTTCCTTCACTCATTACGATGATTCTGTCGCTAATACCCATTGCTTCCGGTAACTCTGAAGAAACTACGATTATACTCTTACCTTCTTCAACAAGTTCTTCCATCAATCTGTAAATTTCTGCTTTAGCACCTACGTCTACACCTTTTGTAGGTTCATCAAATATGATTATATCTACATCTGTAGCCATCCATCTTGCTAAAATTACTTTCTGCTGATTTCCACCTGACATGTTACTTGTCAGATAATCAACTCTTCTTGGATGTACATCCATTTCTTCAAAAAAGCGTTCTGCATTTTTTATTTTCTTCTTTTCATCCGTAAACGGACCTTTCATATATTTTTCCAAACTTGAAATTGCTATATTTTCATAGTTGTTAGAAAGATTCATAAATCCTTGTGTTTTTCTATCTTCAGGTAATAATCCTATTCCGGCCTTCAACGCTTTTGTAGTATTCCAGCCATTCTTTACTTCTTTTCCTTTAAGGATAATCTTTCCGGATGTTTTTTGATCCGCTCCTATAATGGTTCTCATTACTTCTGTTCTTCCTGCACCTACCAGGCCAAAGAAACCAAGAATTTCACCTTTATGGAGTTCAAAACTAACATCGTTATAATTTTCATTTGTTAAATGTTCTACACTCAATACAACTTCATCAGTTTTTGGACTTGGTTTAAGTCTTGATGCAACTGCTGATACATTTCTACCAACCATTGCATGTATAAGTTCATCTCTTGTTGTGTTTGCAATATCCATTGTCTGAATGTATTCACCATCTCTAAGAATGGAAGCCCTGTCGCAAATCTGGAAAATTTCTTCCAGTCTATGGCTTACATAAAGAATTGTAACACCCTGTTTTTTCAATTTTCTAACTACATCGAAAAGGGCTTCTGTTTCTTTTAATGTAATAGATGCTGTTGGCTCATCAAGAGAAATAATCGTTGAATGATGATACAACGCTCTTGCTATTGCTAACATCTGCATTTCACCTGCTGTCAATGTACTAACTAAATCAGATGATTTGAAGTTACAATTTAATTCTGCCAATATTTCATCTACTTCTTTATTCATTTTTTTGAAATCTATAAAAATTCCTTTTTTAGGTTCATAACCCATTGTTACATTTTGACCAACTGTAAGATCCTTTACTACAAGTGTTTCCTGATGAACTTTAGATATTTTGCCATTTACAATAGCATCATTTGTGTCTTTAAAGCTTACTTTTTCTCCATGAAGTCTTACTTCACCTTCATATTCCGGATAAACACCATGAAGAATATTAAGCAGAGTTGATTTTCCTGCTCCATTTTCACCTAATAGTGCGTGAACTTCTCCTTCTTCTACTGAAAAAGATATATCTTTAAGGACGTGTACTCCTGGAAAGCGTTTGTTAATATTAACAAATTCAACAGCCTTCGCCATAATAGTTCCTCCTTCTTTATAGATGGGAGAAAGTTCTCACTTTCTCCCATTATCTAAACCTAACTGTTCCTTTTTATTTTTTACTATTCAGTTACATATTTAGCATCTGTCCATCCAATGATTTCAGCTGCGTCTTTGTCTACGTTTGTTGAATCAATAAGAGCCTGTGGTGTATGTGTTACTCTTGGAATATCCTGTCCTGCTAATACACGTAATGTTACTTCTGTAGCAACCTGTGACATATAGTATCCAAATGAGTCAACTGTTGCATCTAACTTGCCTTCTCTAATTGAATCATAAGCTTCGCCGATACCGTCAACACCTACTACTAAGATGTCTGCTTTTGCTTCTTCTACTGCTTCAACAACACCTAAAGCCATATCATCGTTGTTACAGAAGATTGCCTTTAAGTCAGGGTTCTGCTGAATCCATGTGCTTGCTAATTCTTTTGCTTTCTGTCTATCCCAGTCAGCATTCTGTTCTGCTACTACTTTAAGTCCTGAGTTATTGTCCTTAATCCATCCTTTGAATCCTGCTGTTCTTTCACGAGCTGCAAATGCCTTTGCCATACCTACTACGATAGCAACTTCGCCTTTGTCACCAAGCTGTTTTGAAACCCATTCAGCTGCCAATTCACCATTCTGGTAAGCATCAGGTCCTACGAAATAATCTGCTGCTGAAATTAAACCGTCATTTACGTTGATTGTAGGAATCTTCTTTGTCTTAGCATTGTCAACTGATGATGTTAAGTTTGAATCTGAAATTGGGCTTAACATTAATGCGTTATATCCCTGGTTAACTAAGTTATCTGTCATTGTCTGCTGTCCGATTTCATCACTTTCATCTGTTGTTCCGTCTACTTTGATTTTAACATCAACTCCTGCATCTTTAAGTGATTTTTCTGCTGCTTCATAACCATTCTTGAAGTTACGCCAAAATTCATTTGAGAATGATTTTGCGATAGCTCCTAACTGAAGTCCACCTTTAACCTTAACTTCATCTCCTAAGTTCTGACGAATTTCTTCGATTGTCATACTATCTTCAACTGTGTCCGGGTTAAATTCTTCTGTCTGTGTTTTTGCTGAAGAACCTGAACCACTGTTTGATGCCTGGCTGCTATCTCCTGAGCCACTTCCGCATCCTACTAAACCAAATACCATTGTTGCAACTAATGCTGTTGCTAAAATTTTCTTTCTCATTTGCATTTTCTCCTTTTCTTATGCTTTAATTTTCCTTATTTTAACATGTCCAGAACAAGGCGTTGTGCCTCAACTCCGTCACGTTCAGATACTACTTTGGCAATTCTATCCATTCCGATTTCATCTACTATCTTAGAAATCTTTTCGAATGAATTAATATTTGCTTGTGTTTCAAGTTTTGCATTTTCTCTTATTGGGAATGTATCAAAGAATACAACTCCCTGATAATTATATTTCTTTAAGTAATATATAAATTCTGCTGCATGAGCTATATTAACTGAACCAAATATCATTCCGCTGTCCATCTGTGAATATCCGTCATTCATATGCAATCCGTAAAGTTTTCCCATACTTGCTGCAAGTGCAAGTCCATATGCCGGGGAGTCTCTCTTCATTAACATATGGCAAAAATCTAATGTACATCCAACATTTGGTTTATCAATTTCTTTAATAAGAAGTAATGTCATTCCTGTACTGTCAACCATTGAGAAGTTTCTCGGTTCAAATGGTTTATATTCTATGCTGTACTTCATGTCCGGTCCATAGTCTGCTATTTCTCTGAATGCATCTACCATCTGTTTCCATGCTTCTTCGTAATCAACCTGAAACGCATAATCAAAACCATCGTTTTCTAACCATAATGTAATGTAGGTTCCTCCAAGTTCTCTACAAATATCTGTTGCCTCTTTGCAATACCTTATTGCTCTTTCTCTAAGCTCTGGATCAGGATTAGTTAAATCACCGTTTGTAAAATCATTTCTCCAACGAACTGCTAAACCGTTTACCTTTAAATCACCCATTGCTTTTTTAATTTCTTCTAAATCATATCCTTCAAAATGTTCCGGATAGTTAAACTCTAAATGAGTAATTCCATCCATTTCATGATACGCTTTAATTGCATCAAATACATTTTGACCTTTTAAAATAAAAGAATTAAATCTTCCTGCGTAATTCATATGCTCATCCTTTCTTTATTTTTCTTTCATTTGTTTTCATTTATTTTCATCTCTTGTCATAATTGTATGCCTTTTGTTGTTTTATGTCAATATCTTTCATCATTTTCAACTATTATCACAACTTTTTACGCGTTTATATGTGAATATTGCACAATTTTCTTCAGTTGAAAACGTTTCATTTTCTTTCATTTAAATTTAGCATCCTTTTTCCTTTTAGAAATTATTACCAAATATATTAAGTTAGTTTAGACTAATTTTACAGTAAAAAAAGAGAAACTAGAATATTTCCAATTTCTCTTTTCAACAATTTGAAGTTTTTTGAAATTATATTAAACTTTTTGCAAAAATAATTGCACCCTTAACTCCATTATCAGGTTTATCTACAGAATATTTGATATCCAGATTCTCTGCCGGATATGGTTTTCTTGCATGAACATATAATCTTTCTTCAAGTAAATCCTTAGGAAAGCCATCCATATTAATTACACCGCCACCAAATATTATGGAATCCGGATTTAATATATTAATTTCGCTGCAAGCCACACAAGCTATGGCATCTACATACTCACGTAATATATGACTATTGCTATGTTTTACAAATAATTCATCCATAGTTGTTTCAGGAAAACATTTATCTTTAATTTGTACAAGTTTCCATCCTGAAGCATAACATTCAGAGCATCCAAGATTTCCACATCCGCACTGTTCTTTTCCTCCAATCATTGGTATATGTCCCAATTCGCCCGCTGCTCCATCTTTTCCTGCAAGAGGTTTACCATTTATGAATATTGCATTTCCAACTCCTGTACCAATATATATTCCTATTCCAATTCCATCATCTGCAATTTTTTGCTCATATTTATCCCAAAAATAAAGCATATGAACATCTCTCTCCAGTGCCACTTTAATTCCAAGAACTTTCTCCAATTCCTCTCCCAGTCTTATGTTATTCATTCCTTTTATATTGGGAACCTGCAAAATTTCTTTTCGATCAGCACTCAAAGTTGCAGGTATACCTATTGCTATCTGCTGTATCTCTTCATCCTTGCAATATTCACCTATATATTTTTTTATTATATTAGCTAAACACTCTACTATTTTTCCTTCTTTTAAATTTTCCTTAGTGGATATTTTAACAAAATCCTTGAGTTTACCATTACAATCATGACCTATTCGGATATTTGTTCCTCCGATATCTATTCCTATTACACTCATTTTGTTTTCTCCTATTAATACACATTAACCACTCTACCAGGCAATCAATTATCTGTGTCATTTTGCCAAATAAACTTAATACGTTTTCTTTTCATCTATATGATGTCATGCAAATTTCGCATATTCTATAATGCTCTTAATCCATCTAAAAGTTCTTTATATGTTTTTCCTTTTCCAAATAAAGCTGATGTTCCAAGAATAAATCCTTTTACACCCATCTTAGATAATGTTTCTACTCTTTCCGGAGAGCATGCTCCATCTAACATTACTTCATATCCATATTCTTCTTTTAATTCAATTAATTCCTTAATTTTCTCATCAACAGAACTAATATATTTCTGTCCTGCAAATCCCGGATTTACACTCATTACCATTACATATTTTACAAATGGCAATAATGGCTTAATCGTTGCTACTGCCGTTCCCGGATTAATTGCAATCCCCGGTATTGCTCCTGCATCTATAATAGACTGTAAAGTTCTTGTAGGATGAACATCTGACTCAGGATGAATGTAAATAATTTTAATTCCCATTTTTGCAAACTTTTCAACGTAATTTCCAGGATTTTCAATCATTAAATGCGCATCTACCGGTATAGTTGCTTTCTTGCAGATAAATTCCACATCCTGAAGTCCCATTCCAAAATTAGGAACAAACTGTCCATCCATTATATCTATATGAAATATATCTGCTCCTGCCTTCTCTAACTTTTCTACCTCTTCACTTAAATTTCCATAATTTGCGCACATCATTGATGGACATAATAACTTTTCCATTGTATTCTCCTTTCTGCACTCTGCAATTCAATTAACTTTAAATATTTTCTTGAATTGCTTTTCATATTACTTTTTTATTTTTAAGTTCTTATCTTATGTAAGCGTTTACATTTTTGTATAAATTTTTTTCTTATGTTATCATTAGTGTAAACGTTTACATTTTTCTTGTCAAGTAAAAGGAGCTAAACATTAACTCCTTTTTTATTAAAATCGTTTTAATTCTATTTTTTATTTATAACGTGTTCTTTTTTACCATATTTTTATTAAAAACAATATCTAACCTGTACTTATCTTTCTTTTATTTTCACCGGAAGTATCAATCTGTTTTCTTTTATCTTCTCTCCATTCATATTTTTTTCCAACATTTCTACTGCTGCCAATGTCATCTCTTCAATTGGCTGAACAATTGTTGACAATGGTGTTTCTATCACTTCCGACATATTGCTTGCATCATATCCAAATACTTTTACATTTTCCGGTATTTTAAATCCTGCTTCTTTTATAGCTTTTATAGCTCCTATTGCTATAATATCTGTAGTTGCAAAAATCCCATCTATTTTATTATTCTTTATATATTCTTTTGTTTTATTATATCCTTCTTCTAAAGACACATTATCTACAATTATAATCTTTAGATTTAATCCGTTCTCATTCATTGCATATGCATAGCCCTGACATCTTTTTTTATGAGTAGAAACAACGTCTTTAGGGCTTAAGCAAATTATATTTTTACATCCTTTCTTTATCATTGCATCTGTTGCTATATATCCACCTGATAAGTTATCACTTTCTATTATCGCCATATCTTTTCTTTTATTACTAAATTTGGGCTCTCTATCTAAATATACTGTAGGAATTAATATTTTGTTTTCTTTATTTGCTTTTTCTGAAACAATATGGATAATGCCTCCTACCTGCTGTGCCTGAAGCATTTCTATACATTGCTTTTCTATTTTATCATCTTCACTTGTATTACATATAATTGATGCATAACCTTTATTAAAAAATAACGTCTGAATTTGTTTTGCTATCTTGCTGAAAAACTCATTTGAAATATCAGGTATAACAATACCTATGGTCGTAACCTTATTAGTTCGCATTCCTTTTGCCAACAAATTTGGAACATAATTATTTTCTTTCATAATTTGAAGAATCTTTTCTTCCGTTTCCTTTGCCACTTTTCCACTTTTATTAATTACTCTCGATACCGTTGCAATTGATACCCCTGCCATTTTTGCAATATCCTTTATTGACACATTGTTATTCATATTAACATTCCTCATACACATCATTTAACTTTTACAAATTATTCTACTAATTTTAGCATAAAACATCAATAAATACATTTTTATTTACTATATTTATTGTAAAATATTGAACGTTATTATATTATAGAGTTAGGTAAGTTTTCAATAGAAAAGGGGTTTTAACATGAATAATATTCTAGACTTTATTTTTGATGAAGATGGACAAGGTCTTGTTGAATATGGACTACTGTTAATATTAGTAGCCGTTATCGTTTTTGCAGGTCTCCAGATTTTTGGTAAGCGCATTGAGACCTTTTACAACTTCGATATCCCGAACAGCAATAACTCAACACCATAAAAAATAAAAGCATCACAAATCCGACTAATCAATTGTCATATTTGTGATGCTTTTATTTTTTTATATTTATTTTAAGATTTAATCTACTGGCAAAGCTTTGCTACCGTCTGGTTAATCACCTTACCATCTGCCTTGCCTTTAAATTCAGGCATAACTGTTTTCATAATCATACCTTTATTCTTTGTAGCAAGAACATCTGCAAATTTTTCTTTTAAGATTGCTTCAACTTCTTCTGCTGACATAAGCTGTGGAGCGTATTCACTAAACACATCGTATCTTGCCTGATATTCGTCTTTTAAATCTGTTCTGTCTGCAGGACATGAATCAATCTGTTCTTTTACAGTTTTCATTTCTTTTAAGATTACTTTGTCTACCATTTCTGTTGGAATATCATCTCTGCATCCTTCATCAATAGCCATTTTCTTTACAGCCTGAATAAGTGCTGAGATAGATTCTTTTCTTGGTTTGTCTTTGTTTTTCATAGCTGCAATCATGTCTTTTTGTAATGTTTTAATGTCCATTTATATGCCTTCTTTCCAGTTGCTATTTTAATGCAACAAAAATTTTATTCATATCTTTCATTACGCCATTATCAATAAGCATATCAATAATTTCCTGATTAAATTTCTCAGATAAACATTCTATTGAGCCCATCATTTCACGATTAAGCATATCTTCCATTGCCTGACGTCTTACAACTCTGCTCTTAATAACCTGAGCACATATTGTGTCATAAATCTTATCTCTACAACTGTCAAATGTTTCCTGAGCTATTTCATCTTTTCTTGCTTCAATTTCTTCAAGTAATGATTCATCAATGCTTGACTTATCATATACAATACCATTTTCATATACTGCTTTGCCCTGTGCAATAAGCGGTGTAAGCTCTGCTCTTGCCTCAGTTTCTGTTGGCGGATAATGTTTCCAATCAAGCATGTCTATTATAAATATCAAATCTTCAATAGAAATCTTTCCTGTTGCTTTTATAAGATTTGATACACAATTAATAACCTTGTCATTTCCATCGTCAGCAGCTAATGTTTCAAATACCTGAATAAGCTTAGTCTTTCTTACAGAATAAATTTTATCATTAAGTTCTGCAATCTGTCTCTTTAACTCATCGTTTTCTCTTGTAATTTCAGGCATCATCTGCATGTCTACACTTAATTGCTTAAGTTTCTCATTCTTCATATTCTTAGAAAATCTTCCAAGATTCTGAATTTCTGCCTGAAGTCTGCTCATTTCTTCTTCAATATTCTTTACTCTAAGATGATTTTCCTTAATACTTCTGTTAAATTCTATAATTGAATTCTGTGACTCATCCCTTATCTTAGAGTATTCATCATAAATATTTCCAAATTCTTTATTTCCGGCCTCTTTTTCAGCCTGAAGGAATTTCATAACTGATTTCCAAAATTCCTCTTCCGACTTACCCATTTCCTGTTCGAAGAACTTTCTTGTAAATCCTTCTTCACGCATTCCCATTACTTTCAAAAGTAGATGTGCCCTGCTTTCATAATCTATTGGGTCTGCCATTACTTCTTTCATTACCTTGTCATAGAAATTAATATCACGTCCGTTCATTTTTGGTGTAAATTCCCATGGATAATTAAAGTTATCATCATATTTTCTCTTTTCAAATAATCTGAATGAAAACTTTTCTCTCTTGTCTTTCATATAAAAAACAAGAAAGTATTCAGTATAATCTTCACTTATCTGATTACTTGCAATTTCATATCTCTCTATAGTTATATAAGGAATAATTCCTCTTACCTTTCCTGTACCAAAAGTTCTTTCCTGATTCATGCCGGCATCAGTTATAACAATAAAATCTTTAAAAAACGAAGCTGCATGATATCCTGCGGTTCCCTTACAGGTCGCATCTATTGTCATCAATATACCATACTCGTCCCAACGTCCTCTTTGTAGAACAACGTTTAGTAATATACTTTCAGGTGGTAATAGTGGTTTCAAAACTTCTGCTTTAGTTTCAGGTAATTTTGAATACATCCATCGCACCTGCAACTCTTCGTATCCCATTGATACACCCTCCTCTGTACATATATAGCACTTAATTCGTGTATTTTTACTTTTATACTTTAGTATACCATATAAAATATGCTATTACAAAATACAATTTAAAGTATTTCGAGATATTTTTAATATTATTAACATTTTCACAAATTCAACTGCTTTTCATTAACATTTTTAACAATACATAGGCATCAAAGTCAAGGGCTTTTGCCCCCAACATCATATTATAACATAAGCACAAAGTCTTAATGTTTTCCTATCTTTTTATATCTGTTTCCTTCTGTTTCAACCTGACCTGTTTTTACCATATAATTCATAAGCTGTTTTGCATAATCTTTCTTATCTTTTACAACTATTTTATTAGGTGAAAATATCTGTTTTGCTTCTAAATTTTCGCTTAACTTTTCAACATCTGTTATTGTAATGTACTCATGATTTTTTAAGTATTTTTTTACTTTACTTTCACCTTTGCTAAATAAAAGATTCATTAAATCCTGTGACTCATTTTTCTGTTTTACTATTCCCCAACCATAAATAATCATTGTAGCCAGTGCAAATAATAAAACTCCTACAATTACCGTTACTAATTTCATTTATCTTCCTCATTTACAAATACGACATATTTATTTGTTTCTAAAATTTTAAAATATTTAGCAAGTCTTTCATACAACTGAGCTCCTGCTTTTTTATGTTCTTTTTCTAATATTTTTCCAATTTCATATATTGTTTTTTTACCATCAATCTGTTTCCACACACAACTTCCATACTCATCTAATTTTATAAAACTGTATCTTGGCTTTTTAAATAACTTCTGAGCCAACGTATTATAAAATCCTTTATTTTCTATTGTAACTTCAACTATTCCATCTTCTAATATTTCCCATTTTTTATTTATTTTAGGAATATTATCAATATAATTTTCTTTCTTCATAGCCGCTCCAATTATTAACTATTTAAGGCACTACCACATTTTCTGTAGCAGTGCCTTGCTTTATTGTTCTAAATTTGCTTCTAATTTATTTATCTAATTTTGCATCAACTTCAACTGCATTTTTTGGTCTTGTGAAGATAAATAATGTTGAAAGTAATAATACAAATGCTACTAATCCAACCCAGTTACCTACTGACTGGAAAGCGTCTCCATATACTGATGATAAATCAATTACACTGTCCAATCCTACAACCGCTAAAACTGCAAGAAGAATACCTATTATACCTTCACCTGCAATCATACCTGCTGCATATAATACGCCTGTGTCAACTGAATCTTTTCTTTCTTTGTCATTTGCATATTTTCTCTTATTTTCCATAAGCCATTTAATCACACCACCAACCATAATAGGTGCACTTAAATGAATTGGCAAATATAAACCAATTGAAAATGCTAATACAGGAATTCCAAGAATTTCAACAACTATTGCGATAAACACACCCATAAATATTAATACCCAAGGTAATGTTCCCCCCATAACTCCTTCTACTACCATTTTCATTAAAGTAGCCTGTGGAGCAGGAATCTGTTCTGAGCCAAATCCCCATGCTGCATTTAAAAGATACATAACACCACCAATGGCAATTGCTGATACTACAGCACCAATTAATTCACCAATCTGCTGTTTTGCAGGAGTTGCTCCTACGATATATCCAGTTTTTAAATCCTGAGATGTATCACCTGCCATTGCTGCTATGATACAAATAACTGTTCCAATTGAGATTGCTGCTACCATACCACTTGCACCAGTACTTCCTGTTGCTTTTAAGATAGCTGTTGTAACAATTAATGTAGCGATTGCCATACCTGATACAGGATTGTTACTACTTCCTACGATACCAACCATTCTAGATGATACTGTTGCAAAGAAGAAACCAAATACAACAATAATAATTGCTCCTACAAATGATACCGGTATTTCAGGAAGTAACCATATAGCTACTGCTATAACAACGATTCCGCCAAGAACTGCTGACATTGGAATGTCTCTCTGAGTTCTATCTCCTGCTTCACCTTTTTTACCAAATCCTTTAACTGCACGACTAAATGTTTTAACCATTGTAGGTAATGACTTAATTAAGCTTATTAAACCACCTGCTGCTACTGCACCTGCACCGATATATCTGATGTAATTACTCCAAATCTGTCCCGGTGCTAACTGATTAAATGCAATTGCTTTTCCGGCATCGTCGACAACCTTTGAGGCTGCGTCTCCACCAAAATATGCTATAGCCGGTATTAATGCAAGATATGATAATACACCACCTGCAAACATATAACTTGAAATCTTTATACCACAGATATAACCAACACCTGATAAAGCCGGGAGTACATCCATACCTATGCCACATGTGTAACTTCCCTGCATTGAAAAATCAACTTCACTTGGGAATAATTTTAACCCATCAGCTACAAATTTGTATAATGCTGCAATTCCAAGTCCTGAAAATACTACTTTTGACTTCCTTCCACCTTCTTCTCCTGCTAAAAGAACCTCTGCACAAGCTGTTCCTTCAGGATATGGGAGAACTCCATGTTCTTCAACTATTAAGGCTGTACGAAGCGGAACCATAAATAACACGCCGAGTATACCTCCGCAAAGTGCTATTAGGGCTATTGTAATAAATGATGGTTCACTTATTCCACTTCCTTCTTCTGATGCCCAGATAAAAATTGCCGGAATAGTAAAAATTGCTCCGGCTGCTAACGATTCACCTGCTGAACCTATTGTCTGAACAATATTATTTTCAAGGATAGAGTCTTTTCTCATGATAACTCTTATAACACCCATTGAAATAACGGCTGCAGGAATCGAAGCTGATACTGTCATACCTACTCTGAGTCCTAAGTAGGCATTTGCTCCACCAAAGATTACTGCTAAAATAACACCAAGAATAACAGATGTCACTGTAAATTCAGGCACAATTTTGTCTGCAGGAATAAATGGTTTAAACTCATTCTTTTTTTCCATGTTTTATCTCCTGTTCTTATTTTTTATAGCAAAGCTATAATATCAGATGATGATACTAATATCATGCATCTTTTTATATATTACTCGAAACTATAGTATACTAAAAATTCATTAAACAAGCCACCTTTTTTATTGTTTTTTATTACTTTTATTTACATTTTTTTTACTTTTTAGTGCGTTTTTTATTTTTTTTGGTGATTTTCTACTGTTTTGTAATGATTTTTTATTACTTTTATCTAATTTCTTTATTTTATCCCTATTAGTATTTTTACCATTTGAGCTGTTATTATTTTGTTTTTCACCTTTTTTGTTTCTTAAATTTCTGCTATTTGTACCCTTATCATTCTTTCCACTATTTTGTCTTTTATTTTTATTTGCACCATTCTTACCATACATCTGTTTTTCCTTAGAAAATTGTCTTGGTCTGATAAGACATTCCGGTCCAAATCCAATTAAATCTTCTCTGCCTGCTATTTGCAACGCTTCCTTTACCAATTCATAGTTAGCAGGATTTCTATATTGCATTAATGCTCTTTGCATTGCTTTTTCATGTGGATTTTTAGGCACATACACCGGTTCCATTGTTCTAGGGTCAACTCCTGTGTAATACATTACTGTTGACATTGTTGACGGTGTTGGATAAAAATCCTGAACCTGTTGTGGATTATAATTTATATCTCTTAAATATTCTGCAAGTTTTACTGCCTCTTTCATATCTGAACCGGGATGAGAGCTCATAAGATAAGGGACTACGAACTGATCTTTTCCTGCAGCTTTATTTAATTTCTTATATTTATCTATAAATTTTTCATAGACAGCATTCTTTGGCTTACCCATTTTCTGTAATACTTTATCTGAAATATGCTCAGGTGCAACCTTAAGCTGTCCACTAATATGATAATCTACCAATTCCTTAAAAAACGTATCATCCTTATCTGCAATAAGATAGTCAAATCTTATTCCTGAACGTACAAATACTTTCTTTACTTTTGGCAGACTTCTTAATTTTCTAAGAAGTGACAAATAATCTTTATGGTCTACATTTAAATTCTTACAAGGTTCCGGGAAAAGACACTGCTTATTTTTACATACGCCACATTTTAACTGTTTTTTACATGACGGATGTCTGAAATTCGCTGTAGGTCCTCCTACATCATGTATATATCCTTTAAAGTTTGGCATCTCAATTATTTTTTTTGCTTCATTTATAATTGATTCATGACTTCTTGTCTGTATAATTCTTCCCTGATGAAATGTAAGTGCGCAAAAGCTACATCCGCCAAAACATCCTCTACAACTTATAAGCGAAAACTGTATTTCCTGAATTGCCGGAATTCCACCCATTCCTTCATACATCGGATGATAAGTTCTCATATAAGGCAAATCATACACATCATCCATTTCCTGCTGAGTTAAAGGCTCCTGTGGTGGATTCTGTACTACAAAATTTCCATTCGGATATTCCTCTACTAAAGTTTTACCATTAAATGGGTCAGTATTCTCAGACTGAATTTTAAAACTCTTAGCATATTCTAATTTGTCATTTTTCATATCTTCATAAGTTGGAAGAATAATCGGTTCATATACTGAATCTAAATTCTTTGTCTTATATACTGTTCCCGGTATAAAAGTAATGTCATTTACGTCTAAGCCACTATCTAAGGCATCAGCTATCTGAACAATAGATTTTTCACCCATTCCATAAGATATGAGATTTGCCTGACTATCTAACAAAATAGACCTCTTAAAACTATTACTCCAATAATCATAATGAGCCATTCTTCTTAAAGATGCTTCAATTCCGCCTATTATAATTGGCTTATTTTTATATGTGTGACGTATAAGATTACAATATACTACCGTTGCATGGTCCGGTCTTTTTCCGATTTCACCACCCGGCGTATATGCATCCATTGTTCTATGCTTTTTAGATACATAATAATGATTAACCATAGAATCCATATTTCCGCCCATTACTAAAAATCCCAATCTTGGTTCTCCTAATATGTTAATACTATTATCATCTTTCCAGTCCGGTTGTGAAATAATTCCAACTGTATATCCGTGAGATTCTAAAACCCTGCTTATTATTGCGTGTCCAAATGAAGGATGGTCAACATACGCATCCCCTATTACATAGACAAAGTCTAACTGCTCTATTCCTCTGTCTATCATATCCTGTTTTGATACCGGTAAAAAACTCATACTTTTATTCCTTATACTAATTGTTTTTCTCTGCTTCATCTAACGATTTGTAACCTGACAGTAAAGCTGTATTTTTTATTGTCATTTCCGCAAGATTTTTGCCTTCTTTTGCAAGATTAATTACAAACTGCCCATACAATTTTAATAATTTTTCTGAATATGTCAACAACTCACCTTTTAAATATGTTTCATAAGATGTGTTATATAAATTATCAGAATCGCTGGTTATGTCTCTTGCATTATTTGCAAGTTTTGGATATTCTTTTGAAAACTCTTCCATCCAATCAACCTGAATTTTTGCGATTTCATCCACAATTTTTCTTGTCTTCTCTGTTTTTTTAGGAAGCTTATCTGCAAATTCAGCATATTCATCAGGTGAAGTGCTTTCCATCATCCTTGCATATTTTTCCGTAATCATATTCAGTCCTTTTTCCCTGTTTTCCGTCCACAGTTCAAGTATGCATGAAAGCATTTCATCTGTCCATGTCAAATACTGGCTTTTACGCATAATGTAAAACATTGGAAAATTGTTTTGACATTCCGCTCTTCCACCTACATTTTGTACTTTATCAAATGCTTCAAACTCCAAATCTATAATTTTATCTATTACTTTTTCCCTGTCAAATGCGTTTTCTTTATTTTTCAAAGTCAGATTCTCCATAATTATTCTTGAATAATCATTTAAAAATGTTGTTGTGCAACTGCCTTCTTCGATAATATTTTGTTTAATTAGCTGTTCTATTATCATCTTGCTGATTATTTCAATTGCTGCAACTTTCATATCATTTTCGTTCTTATCACGACTTGAATATGAATAATCTTCCCAGTTTTCTCTTTGGTCAGGCAAGTCAGCTAAAGCCTTTAATACCGCAGATACCTCCGGCAAAATTTCCAGTTCTTTCATTCCCTTAAGCATCCATTTGTAATATGGAGCATATTTTCTGTTAAGCAAATAAACAATTTTCATTGTATGTTGCATAAATTCTGAAATACAAATATTCGCAGTAACAAAATCTTTTCTTGCCATTGCCCTTTCGTAATTGCTCTGACCCGTCTGTGCCATTGCTGCTAATTCTCTTGAAATTTTAACTCTTCTTACTGTTTCCGGAATGTTTGTGAACTCACTTCTTATTGTTGAGAACTTATCTTCATTATCCTTAAATACAGCTCCATTAGTTACTGTCGCTAATTTGTAATCATCAATTTCTATCCATTCTCCTACAGTCTTTGGTGGTAACTTATATCCCGTATATTTTTCATAAAAATCACCTATTTTTGATACGCCACATCTTCCATCAGCTGTTGGTGTTTTATATAATTTTTCATTTTCACTTAAGAACCCATATTTTTTCATAAATTCTTCTTCGTGTTCAGAAATTATTTTTTCATATTCTTCTTCTAATTCTTTGCCTATTGCATCATATGTAGATGTGCTAACCCACATACAAAATCCTGCACCAAAATCATGGTCTCTTGAATATTTATCATCAAATCCAAACCTCTCCGAGCCCTCACCAACAAGACCTACTGCGATTTTATTTTCGTAATCAGAAAATTTTTCGTGAATCATCGGTTCTCCATATGTCTCATAAAATTTTCTGCTTAATTCAACTCCATTTTCTATTTTATCTGAATCTAAATTTGTATGAACTCCTAAAATACTGTAAATCTGTCGTAAATTACCTTCTGTTATTTTATATGCAGTTCCTTTGCCCATATTAATTCTTATCTCATCTAAGGCTTCCTCATACAATTTAGCTGCTGCTTCATATTCTCCTATCTGAGCTTTTAATGATGCCATCGCTGATAAAGCGGCACTGTAATGAAAATCTTTTACCTCATCCTGTCTAAAAAGTGCTAATGCTTTATTCAAATGTTTTACAGCTTCATCAATTCTTCCTAACTGAACCAAAGATGCTCCAAGATTAGAATGGGTAACTGCCACCTCTATTCTGGAATCACTTAGTTGTTCAATAATACACAATGCCATTTTCAAATGCGCTACTGCATTTACATAATCTCCCATTTCCTGATATAGAAGGGCTATATTGTTATTTATGCTTGCCATTCTAAAATCATTTGGTTCAATATTTTTCTCATAAATTTTCATTGCCTCATTGTAAAACATAAGTGACTGTTCAAGTTTACCTGCAGCACGATGGGCATTTGCTATATTTTGCAAAGAAGTAGCATAATCAACCGTTCCTTCAATATTCATTTCTTTCATTAAAGAAAGGCACTGATTACAGGCTTTTATAGACTTGTCATACTGACTTGTATCTCTGAAGAATCCCATCATTTCATTTAATATGGTAAACTGAGCTGATTTGTCATTTTCTTTTTTTGCATTTTCCATACTTTCATTTAAAAATGGCTCCACCTCATCTATCGCCTTTTTTGCAAATAATTTATCTAACCCATTTAAAAATACCTGAATATCCATAGCTCGTCCTTTCCTTTCTTTTCTATTTTATTTACTATATTTTCTCAATCGAATTACATTTAATATATTTCCAACAATAATGAACGCAACAAACATAATTAAATTTGCCACTACTACACTTGCACCTGCCGGTATTGATAATACATATGATGCAATAAGTCCTGCAATAAAATTAATCATCGCTATTACAGCTGAACATATTGTTACACTTAAAAAACTTTTATATACTCTCATTGATGTAAGGGAAGGAAATATTATTAAGCTTGAAATAAGCATCGCTCCCATCATTTTTACACCTATTACTACTGTAACTGCTGTAAAGATAGAAATCAATGTATTATAAAAATTTACTGTAACTCCTGAAGCTTTTGAAAAATTTTCGTCAAATGTAACTGCGAATATTTTGTGATAGCAAAATACAAATACTGTTAATACGATAATCGAAAGTATTACACTCATTTCCACATCATCTTTTGACATTGCAAGAACACTTCCGAACATATAACTGTATACATCTGTGCTTAAACCTGTTGTAAGACTTGTAACAATTACACCAATTGCAAGTGCTGACGCTGAAACAACTGCAATTGCCGCATCACTGTGCATTTTTCCATTTTCAGCCATTCTAAGAAGAAAGAAGGCTGCAATAATTACTACAGGTATTGAAAATTTTATTGGTGCAAATCCGCATGCTACCGCAATTGAAAGTGCCCCAAATGATACATGAGATAATCCGTCTCCAATCATTGAATATCTCTTTAATACAAGACTCACTCCTAAAAGTGCAGCACATAATGCCACTAATAATCCACCTATAAATGCCCTTTGCATAAATGGATATGACATCATTTCTATAATTACTGACATTATTCATTACCTCCTAAAAAAGCATCTGATGTATTTGATTTTTCATATTCTTCTACAGTTCCGTAAAAATATTTCTTTCGTCCTAAATGCAATATTTTATTAGCATAATTTACTGCATTTTCAATATCATGTGTTACCATAATTATCGTAACATTGTCTTTCACATTTAATTCTTTTATTAATTCATACATTTCCTTTGTTGCTGTAGGATCAAGTCCTGTAACAGGTTCATCTAAAATAAGTACATTGCTCATTGCACATAATGCTCTAGCTAAAAGTACTCTTTGCTGTTGTCCTCCTGAAAGTTCTCCGTAACATGTCTTTTTTAAATTAGTTATCCCAAGTTTTTCCATATTTTTCATTGCTTCCTGTCGGTCTGCTTTTGTGTAAAATGGAATTTTTCTTTTATTATTTAAGTTTCCGGATAATACAACTTCCCATACACTTGCCGGGAAATCCTTCTGTATCATTGTCTGCTGCGGAAGATAACCAATCTTTCCTTCTTTTAAATTCATTTTTCCTTCAAGAGGTTTTATAAGACCAAGAATTGTTTTTACTAATGTACTTTTTCCTGTTCCATTTTCACCTACAATACACACATAATCTCCTTTATCAATTGTAAATGATAAATTCGATGTAACTATTTTATTCTCATAACCTAACGTTACGTTTTCACATTCAAATATCATATCAATCCCTGCTCTCTATTTTTTTAATACTTCAAGATTTTTTGTCATCAGGTCTACATAAGTAACCCCACTTTGAAACTGTTTTTCCGTTATATTATGACAACTGTTAAACTCATATGCCTTTGCTCCTGTGTCTTCGCATATTGTATTTGCCACTGCCTTACTGCTTAATTCCAAATAGTAAACCTTATTAATTTTATCTTCGTTTATTTTGTCTATAAGAAACGCTATTGTTCTTGCACTTGGCTCTGTGTCTTCGGCACATCCCGGAAATGCTGCATAATAACTTAATCCATATTCTTTTGCAAAATATAATAATGGAAATTTGTCTGCAAATATAATTTCTTTTTTGTCCATCTTATTTACAATTTTCCTTATCTGTGTATCAATGTTTTGTATTTTTCCTATATATTCATCCGCATTTGCTTTATATATTTCTGCATTTTCAGGGTCAATCTTTATCATTTCATCACATATATACCCAACCATCTTCATTGCATTTACAGGTGATGTCCAAATATGCTCATCATATTCCTTGTCATCATGTGAATGTTCACTTTCTTCGTCATGTGAATGTTCATTTTCTTCATCATGTGAATGTTCACTTTCTTCGTCATATGAATGCTCACTTTCTTCACTATGACTATGCATTTCTTCACTATGGTCATGGGAATGCTCATATCTCAAATCCATTCCTTCTACCGTTTCTTCTTCCATAACATCAACATAGTCCATCATTCGCATAACCTGTTCATCATTTGACAATGCCCCTAAAACAGAGTCAACCCATGTTTCTAAAGTGCCTCCATTATATATAAACAAATCCGCATCTTCAATTTTTATTATGTCTTTTGGAGTCGGTTCAAAGGAATGGCTATCTTGTCCCGGTGCCACTGTCATTGTTATAGAAATTCCATCTACTCCTTTTGTAACAGCTCTCACAAAATCATAATAAGGAAACAATGTTGTTACTATCTTTATTCTTGCATCATCCTGTGGTTCTGTATTCTGTGTAGCTTTACATCCGTTAAACGATACTGCCACAATTATAGATAAGATAATTGTTAATATTTTTTTCATTTTCATTAATCTGCTTACCTGCTTTCCGGCTTTTTTATTAGATTCAATAATTCTTTCTGCCTTCCGGTTTTTTATATAACTCTATTTATCTGACTTTTGACATTTTTCACATTTTCCATAAAATACAGTCTTTTTAGGATTTATTCGGAAATTATGATCATCACCTATATGTCTGTATATTTCTTCTAAATGATGGCATTCCATTCTTGTAACCTCCCCGCATTCTTCGCATTTTATGTAAAATCCATCTTCAATCTTTTCTTGAGGATTCAAATATTTATAGCATGCTCCTGCCTGTCCTTCTACTTTTAATCTTGTTACAATTCCTGCCTCTTCCATTTTATCTAAATGTCTGTATATTGTAGTCTGTCCAACTGAGTAATTATGTTCTTTTAAGTAATTCCATATATCGTTAACTGTTACATAACCATTAGCATTTGTCTTTATACAATCCATAATGGCACTTTGCTGTTTAGTTTTATAATTTTTATTTCCACTCATTTTATATTCCTGCCTTTCAGAAAATATATATATTTGGTACATTATATTATCATCCAATTTGAAAATCTTTTTCATTTTACTCTTATTTTTTGTTTTAGTCAACGAATTTGAAAATCTTTTTCATTTTGTTTTCATTTTTTTCGTGTTATATTTTGAAGTATAATTTGCTATCTTGTAATTTAATTTGATGCCAGGGGCAAAAGTTCTTTCACTCACTCATAATCAAACTTATGTGAGCTTAAACTTTTTGACCATGACATCTTTAATATGTTATAATCTTTATTAAGTTTTGGCGAAGTGTTATTTATTTAATAATTCTTCACCGACTTGTTACTAAATGATATGAGGTGATTTTATGCGATACGTAAATCTCGAGGCTAATATGCCCTTAAACACTTTGGTAAACCGACTAAAAAAAGCAGAACATTATAATGACGAAGAGCCTTTCGGATATTGGTCTATTGAGACATTTGAAGGTAAAGAACCAGGTGTTCATGTTTCTTATGATGAAGAAAAGAAAAAATTATGCACTTATTACATAAGTGGCAATGAACAAAAGGATTTTATTACATCAATCAACAATGTTTTTACTGGTAAGATTATCGAAAAAGATGGTTTATGTTTTATAAAAGGATTTACTTTTATGTCAGCAATTTTTAATATTGTTGTTATTTTATCCATTGTATCTTTATTGCTAATGTTTTGGTTTATGAATAAGAATCCTAACATAATGATAATTGGAGTAATTTTCTTCATATACTTTTTGTTCGTAAAGGAACACTATAAAGAAAATGGGCGAAAAATTATTTATTTCTTTGGCGAATGTACTCAGAAAAAACAAAAGAAGATTAATCCTAATAAGAAAAAAGGCAAATATGCCAGAAGAAGATAATTGTATAACAAAAAAGGATTGGACCTATATAAATTATAGAATCAATCCTTTTTTAGTTCATTATTCTTTTATATTTATGCTATGGAATTTCAAAATTTTCAGGAAAAGACCACCAAAACAGATTACCGTTGCCAAATAATAACTTCTTGTTTTATTCATCCCAATCTCTTTCTATCTGTTCAAGTACTTCATTAATTTCAGAAATAACTGAACATTTAGTCTCAATTTTCTTATGTTCAATTAATGTTGTACGTATCACTTCTTTATTACTATCATTTACAATTTCACTTAAGTTTTCAACTACTGTCTGTCTGTTTTGATATCTTTTTGAATTTAACATTGATAATAAATTCGCTAAATATTCTTCTATACCTAAACTATATAAAACACTAAATATATATATTCTCGCAAACTCAACTTTTTCATTTAACAATCTACATTTCAAAAATTCAATTAAATCATGCTGCTGATTTATCTCAATCGCTACATCTCCCAATGATGCTATTGCATATCCTCGTACCAAACCACTTGTATCTTTTTCTCCTATATTCTTTAGTAATTTATAGGTTTTTAAGGATTTACCATTACATAATGAATCACATGCTTCCATTCTCACAAATAGATCATTATCATGAGCTAATCGTTGCAATATTTTTTCTCCTTCTTTCAAATTCGAATTAACTAATACTCTAGCAGCGAGACCTCTATTATTACAACTTCCCTCGACTGAAATCTCTTTCAATCTACAAAAATCTTTCTCATCAATGCCTTTCTCATCTGACTTTTCCTTTAAATCAATTAAGAATATTTCCTCAATTATATCATTAATTCTATAAATTACTGACCCCGCTGTTTCAACTTTCTTATGCTCTAATAAGGCTGTAATAATCTCATTTTTATTGCTATCATCAAAAATTTCATGTAAACTTTCAACTACCGAATGTCTATTCTCATATTTTTTTGAATTAAACATAGATAATAAATTTTTCAAATATTTCTCTCGTCCCAATTTATATAAAGCAGTATATGTATTTATTCTTGTAAACTGAACTTTTTCCTTTATTATCCTTTCTTCCAAAAATTCAATCAACTCATTTTCCCTATTAATTATATTTGCAATATTTTCTAATGACAATATTGCATATCCCCGCACCAAACCACTTGTATCTTTCTTTGCAAATTTCTTTTAACAGATTATATGTATCAACAGATTCACTTATGCACAATGAATCGCATGCATCTGTCCTTACCAGCCAATCATGATCTTTAGTTAATCGTAACAATATCTGTTCGCCTTTTTCATCACTAGACTCTACTAGAGTTTCTGCAACAACAGCTCTAATATAGGCATCTTCATCATAAGATAATTCACTTAATATACTATAATCTTTTTCATCAAAATCTTCCACGTATGATTTTTCTTGTAGATATGTCAACAGCTCACATTTTTCTTTAAAATTCATCATTGTTCCTTCCTCAACCATTAGAATTTCATTACATTCTCCTGTAAAAAAATCCCCAAACAACATCATATTGAAATGTCAGATTCTATCTGATACATCAATCTGGTTCTGTTCAGAGATTAAGTCATTTATTAATGTTTTTCACAATACAATTTATCATTTATTTTAAATTTATTGTATCATCAACTATATTAATTCACAATAAAAAAAGTAAAATGTAGCATAGTAGCTATAATATAAAAAAGGTTAAAATGATGTTATACATCATTCTAACCTTTTTAATTACTAACAATCAAGTTACATTTCTCAATGCTATTTTACATGTGAATAAATCTGTTCTTTTAACTGTGCAATAATGTTTTCAACCTCTGTTACTGCATCAGCTGTAGGTGTCTTCTGCTGAATGCTCTTATCTCTTGTTGAGATTTCTACAACACCTTCTCCCATATTTCTTGGACTTACTACAACACGTACAGGAACTCCGAGTAAATCGGCATCTGCGAACATAGCTCCCGGTCTTGCTTTTCTGTCATCATATATTACTTCAATGCCTTTATTCTGAAGTGTTTCATATAAATTATCTGCATAAGCCTTACATTCTTCATCATCACTTCTTAAGCAACAAATGTGTACCTGCCATGGAGCAATTGTAATTGGCCAGATTGGTCCGAAGTCATCATGTCTTACTTCGCAAATTGAAGCTGCCATACGACCTACACCAATACCATAGCATCCCATGATAGGATACTGTGTTTCTCCATTTTCATCAGTATATGTAAAGTTCATAGCCTTTGAATACTTTGTTCCTAACTGGAATATATTACCAACTTCAATTCCTCTTGAAATTGTAATTGTTTTCTTTCCACACTGTGGGCAGATTCCACCTTCGGCAATTTTTGCCAAATCATAATATTCAACATCTCCACAGTCTCTTTCAACATTAAATCCTGTATAATGAGTGTCAACTTTATTAGCACCTGTTACAAGATAATCAATTCCTTTTAATGAACTGTCAAAGAACACAGTTACTTTATCAGAAATACCAACAGGTCCGATAAATCCTGCTGTTAATACACTGTCATCAACAATATCAGCCGGATGAATGTCACAACCTACTACCTTTGTAAGTTTAGCTTCATTTATATCTAAATCTCCTCTTATAAACGCAACAACAAATGTGTCATCTTCATTTCTCTGATATACAACAGCCTTTGCAGTATTTTCTGCAGGTATTTTTAAGAAATCACAAAGTTCTTCTATTGTTCCTGCATGAGGTGTTGGAACTTCCTTCAATTCTTCTTTTGGAAGTTTGTTTTCATTTTCTACAATTGATTCTGCTGCTTCTACATTTGCACTGTATCCACATTCAGGACAAATTGCTATTGAATCTTCCCCTGCCGGTGTAAGAAGCATATATTCATGAGAAATATTTCCACCCATCATACCTGAATCAGATTTTACAACTGCTACTTCAGGAATTCCGCATCTTGCAAAAATTCTGCAGTATGCATCATAGCACTTGTGATAGTACTGTTCCAAATCCTCCTGTGATGTATGGAATGAATATGCATCTTTCATTGTAAATTCACGTACACGGATAAGTCCTGCTCTAGGTCTTGCCTCATCACGGAATTTTGTCTGTATCTGATAAATCATAAATGGATATTTTGCATAACTGTTAGCGTATTCTCTTACTAACTGAACTGATGCTTCTTCGTGTGTCATTCCAAGAACCATCTTACTTCCTGTTCTGTCTGTAAATCTTAAGAGTTCTGAACCTACACTTTCATATCTTCCTGATTCTTCCCAAAGACTACCCGGTAATGCAACAGGGAATAAAACTTCCTGTCCATCAATCTTATCCATTTCGTCTCTGATAATTGCTTCTATTTTCTGTGAAATTCTCTTCATCGGCGGAAACTGTGAATAAATTCCATTTGCTACATTTTTAATATAGCCTCCTCTAACCATAAGTGCATGACTGTCAATCTGACAATTTGCAGGTCTTTCTTTAAATCTGTCGCCAACTAATTTTGATAATTTCATCGTTCTCTCCTTCACTAATGTAAATTCTGGCACAATGTGCTATGTCTTTAACTGCTTTATTTTAATATATATTTATAAAAAAATCAATGGGAGAGAACAGTTAGTACACTTTATTCTATGGGTGATGAGAATTAGTACACTTTATTATTTATTTCTAAGTATGCTAAAGGCTTCATATACATTTACTTTACCATATCCCCATTCTTTAGATGGATAAACTATGTTTCTATCCCTTATTGCCCCTCTTATTAAAAAGTTTTTTATATAATTTGTTTTCATTTGAGTTTCATTTTTTTCCACTATTCCCCACTGCATAAGTTGTGCACAGTTTCCTGCAACTAAAGCTGCTGCAACCGATGTTCCTGACTTTCGCACATAATTATTGTTTATTCCGGGTCCATAGACATTTACACCAGGCGCAGTAATATCCGGCTTAATTTCATTTGTTCTGGTAAAACCTCTGCTTGAATCTGTAAATAACGCATTTGTCATATTATCATATGCCGCTACCGTTATTGTAGCCTGAGTTGTCGAAGGAACTGTCAAAGTTATATCAGGATTTGGTTTTAAGAAATATGTTTCTTTGTCTATAAATTGCTTTATGGGAAGCCAGATATTGTAATCACCTTCTAATATATTATTTCCATATACCCTGATTATCCACACTCCGGGCGTAGGGTCTATAAATCTCATAAATATTAGTTCAACACCACCACCTGCTTCAACAAGACTATAACTGATATCTATTTTACTTTTTTCAAGCAAAAATTCTACCGTATCACTTTGCCCTACTCTTGCCGGAATCCTTGATATCATTTCTCCCGAAGGCGAAATAAAAGCAACCGATATTATATCCGGTGAATTTCCCCAAAGTTCCATTGTAAATCCATTTGTTCCTTCGCCCACCCTAAGTTCTACATCTTCATATTCTTTATTTAACACGCTGCCTTTATAATGAAGTCTTGCATTTCCTTCATTTCCTGCGCAAGTAACTACGCAACATCCAATCATTTCACCCAAATCATTTAATTGTTGGGATAAAGCTGAACCTCCGGACCTTTGACCACTTCCTGTACCTAAACCTAAAACCAAAACAAGTGGTTTGCTTTCTCTTCTTGACAGATTTCTCAAATATGTCACTGCCTGCATAATATCATTTTCCTGATATACATCCTGAACATTTTCCTCTATGAGATAGAAATCCCTAAGATATTTCTTTGCCTTTTTTAATTTTACAACCGCAATCTGACTTTCATTTGCTGCACCAATAAAATTATTTTCCACATCCTCACTTCCACATGCCACTCCTGCCATAAATGTTCCGTGCCCCTGTGTATCTTTAGTTGGAACAATCGAATACGGATTTTCACTTTGCAATGCCCTGTCAATATCTTCCCTTGTATACTCACTCCCAAATTCTATTCCTTGCGGGTGAGTTCCACTCTGATCACTTTGATCCCATATAGATAAAATTCTCGTCCTACCCGTAACATTTTTAAATATGTCATTTGTATAATCAATTCCGGTATCTATAAAACCAACTATTACACCATTTCCTGTTAAAGATGTGCCTCTTACTCTTTGCAGTCGCAATGCTCCCGTTGCTTCGACTGCAGACGTATCCATAAGTCCAAAAAGTTTGGGAATTGCAATATATGTATCCTCACCCACACTTATCGGATTTATTTCAGATAATGGATAATATATGGCGGAAAATTTATACCCTATATCCTGTATGCACAAATCTTTATATTCCTGCCGTGCTTCATTTTCCCTAAATCCAATCTCTATTATAAAATCAGCATAATCTTCCGATATAATTCTTTCCGCACATTCACTCATCATATTTTCTGATGCCATTGCCTAATGGCTTTGGTCATCTTCCTCTCCAATATTATTTTATAAAGTATATGATTATTTTCTCTTTAAAATTCAATCTATTGTATATTTCACAAAAGCTATTTTTTATTTTTGCTCAATAAAAAAATATCAGATAGTGACCACACTCACCGTTCGGTTATAAACTTTGATTTCCCATGCCTGGCAAGAAACAATTTCTTCTTTCACACTTGGCGGGGAAAAAAAAGAATTCACATCAGCATATACCAACACGAATTCTTTTTATTGTGATTAATTTTATTTATTATTTTAATTCATTTTTTTCTATTGAATCTAATTTTTTATTTAATATTCCTACCATCTGTGTTAACTTTCTTACTCGAACAGCTAATCTTGAAACTGTTGTTGTAAGTACAAATATTAAAATTAATGCAAATACAAATCCACATAAGAAAATCATATTTACAGGAGAATATACTCCCATTAAATCTGATATTTTTGCTATTGCATCAGGAATCCAGACTAAAATTATAAGTCCTATTAACACAATAAACCATGGCAATGATAATTTTAAATCAAGTTTTCTCTTTCTGACCATATTATATATAATGCAAAACAACAATAAAAATACTACTGTCATTACAATCTGTAAACGAATTGTCATATTCTACCTCCACTTCTCAACCAAAATTGCTATGGATACTTTTATCATATAGTATACCGAATGTCTAACTGATGAAAGTGATGAAACGCCTTCTGCTCTCTCTCTCATAATTACCGGAACTTCTTCAATCTTTCTCTTATGTCTTATAAGACGAACCGTACTTTCCGGTTCCGGATAATCTATAGGATATTCTTTGGCAAACATTTCAATTGTTCTTCTGTTACACATTCTCATACCTGAAGTAGGGTCTGTTATTGTCTTTCCTGTAAGCAAATGAATTAAAAATGTGAAATATTTTATTCCTACTCTTCTGATAAACGATGACTGAAATCCTTCTTTTTCAATAAATCTTGAACCGATTACCATATCACATTCATTTTTCACAAGATAATCTGCCATCTCATTTAGGTATGCTGCATCATGTTGTCCATCTCCATCAAACTGTACTGCTATATCATATCCATTCTGAAACGCATATAAATATCCGGTCTGTACAGCTCCACCAATTCCCAAATTCAATGGAAGATTAATTACCTTTAATCCATTCTCTACACATACATCATAAGTATTATCTGTTGAGCAATCATTTACAACAATATAATCAAAACCCTGTGCATTGTCTTTAATATCTTTTACAGTATTTACAATACTGTCCTTTTCATTATATGCAGGAATAATTACCAATTTCTTCATGCATCTTTCTCCTTTAATTTAAATACTACCACTTAATCTCTGAAATACAAATCTCTTGTATAAACCTTATCTAAAACATCCTCAAGATCATTATTAAATCTATTTGCAACTATAACGTCACATTTTTCTTTAAATTCATTAACGTCTTTTATTACCTCACTGTTAAAGAATGTTTCTTCTTTTAGCGTAGGTTCATATATAACGACTTTAAGTCCTTTTGCCTTTATTCGTTTCATAACACCTTGAATAGATGACTGTCTGAAATTATCAGAATTTGCCTTCATTGTCAACCTGTAAATTCCTACAACGCCATTCTGGTTCTGTGGAAATCCTGCTTTTTTAAGTATTTGTTCTGCAATAAAATCTTTCCTTGTGTTATTTGCTTCTACTATTGCTCCAATAATGTTATTAGGGACATTCTCATAATTTGCCAAAAGCTGTTTTGTATCTTTTGGCAGACAATATCCACCATATCCAAATGACGGATTGTTATAATAATTTCCGATTCTTGGGTCAAGTCCGATTCCCTCTATAATTTGTTTTGTGTCAAGTCCCCTAACCTCAGCATAAGTATCAAGTTCATTAAAGAATGATACTCTAAGTGCTAAATATGTGTTAGCAAATAATTTAACAGCCTCTGCTTCTGTAGGTTTTGTAAACAAAACGTCTATATTTTCCTTTAATGCTCCTTCCACAAGAAGTTTTGCAAATGTGTGTGCAGCTTGTTTTATTTTTTCATTATCATCAGGTGCACCAACTATTATTCTTGAAGGATACAAATTGTCATATAATGCTCTTCCTTCACGCAAAAATTCCGGTGAAAAAATTATATTTTCCGTATCATATTTTTTTCTGACACTCTCTGTATATCCTACAGGCACTGTTGATTTAATTACAATTATAGCATCTTTATTTACTTTAAGAACGAGTTCAATTACCTGTTCAACTGATGAAGTATCAAAATAATTTTTATCCGGGTCATAATTTGTAGGTGTTGACACAATGACAAATTCAGCATCTTTATAAGCGTTTTCACCATCTAGTGTAGCTTTTAAATTTAATTTCTTTTCTGTAAGGAATTCCTGAATTTCTTTATCTACAATAGGTGATTTCTTATTATTAATCATATTAACTTTTTCTTCAATCACATCTACAGCCACTACGTCATTATGTTGTGCTAACAAAACTGCATTTGATAATCCTACATATCCTGTTCCGGCTATTGCTATTTTACTCAAAATCCTACTCCTTTTTATTTTCCAAATCATAACTGATTTCTTTTGCTCTCGCATCAAATGTATGATTTCTTAATACAATCTTTTTACCTTTCCCTACAATTTCTTTTCTCTCATCTTCATGAGTCAAATAATAATCAATCTTATTTTTCAAATCTTCCCTGTCTCTATAAGTCACCAGACAACCTTCAAAGTATTTATGAAGTTGTGGCATATCATCACTAATTATAAATGCCCCTGCTGCCAATGCATCAAATATACGATTAGATATTATACCATTATCCTTCATGTCATCCCAATGGTCATTTAATAATATTTTTGCATCGTGATAAGCCTGTCCAACCTGCTCATTAGGCATATACTTCGCTTCTACATAATCTTTAACAGGAAATTCATCCCATCCATCTCCATAAACTGTAAGTTTATGTTCTGTAGGAAGTAAATCTTTAAGTATTGTTCTAAATACATTTCTTGAATTTCCAACAAATAAAAGCTCGTATTTCTTTTCTGCCTCTTCATTAACATTAGTCATAACTTCCGGATCAGTACACTGCATAAGTGTTTTTACCGGAACTTTTATTTTTTCCTTTAACTGTTTTTCAATTACATCAGAAGCTGCATAAACCATATCAAAACAATTATACTCTTCTACTTTTACTCTGTCAGGGTGTGAAATATTCCACATAATTGAATACTTCTGTTCTATCTTAGGATAGCATGCATATTTTCCTCTAAGAACAATTGAATACGCATTACGACTTCTCTCATACCATTCATCTCTTGTCTTAACAGTGCAATGATAACCGAGTTTCTCTAAAGATTTAGCAAGTGCTAATGCATAATGATAATCTCCCCAATTATAAATCGCTTCTGTATTTGGCATTGATCCACATATGTCTATTCCCTTTGGATCAACATAATCATTAATTTCATATACTAAATCCTTAAATTTATCAACATCTAATTTATCAAATTTTTCTATAGGAACTATTATAACACTATCTCTTGTATCTGTATAATCAGAGCTCTCTGTATTATTTGTTCCATCTACAATGACATCAGTATAGATTCCTACTGCATGAGGTAATTTCTCTGCTTCTAAATATTCTACATCATAACCTTTATCACTTAATGATTCGCCTAAATCTCTACACTTTTCATCATTTTCAGGTTCTATTATTGTAATCTTTAATGGATTTTTTGTAAAAATATTATTTTCTTCTATTTTATCCTTAATAACCTGTCTTAGCAAATAGCTCTGCCATACGCATTTAAATACCTTTACATTCTTTCTTATACGCTTTAAGTCCTTTGTTTCATCATCATACAACTTATTTTCCGTATCACAGAAAAAAGCATTAGATGTAGGAATATAATAATTCTTATACCCTTTGTAAAATCCATGAAGGCATAAATCTGTACTTTCGTAGCCTAAATTATATTTTCTGTCAAAAGGTCCGATTTCATTGAACACTTCTCTGCTCACTAACATCATCGCCCCTGACACTGCTGCTCTCTCTTTTATTTCTTTATCCGCTTCACATATTTCTTTTTTATTATCCACATCAAATGGTTGCATAAAATATGCATCTTCAAAAATTGAGCCTTTAATTTCTATTCCTGTACTTTGAATACAGAAACTATTGCCACTATTTTTATTATCTTTTGGCATTGCAGGATATATTAATCTTCCCGACACAATACCTGCCTGCGGTAAATTCTGATAAGCATATAACAATTCATCTAGCCATCTGTCTGAAACAATTACATTATTATCAAGAAATACAAAGTATTCACCCTTTGCTTTCTTTACGCCGGCATTATTCATCATAGAAGTTGTTATTTTCTTTTTATTATTAACAACTGTTAAGGCCATTTTCTTTTTCCATTTTTCAACACATTCTGTCAAATGTCCATCTGATAATGCATCAACGATAATAATTTCATAATTGTCATAAAATTTGCATTTTTGCAAAGATTCTATTAGTTCTTCAAGTTTTTCAGTTTCTCTATTGACAATTATTATGGAAACTAATGGTTTCCCTTTTATTCCCCTGTTAGGAAGTTTTTCTATGTCTGATTTAATTACTTTAAATACTTCTTCTTTTCTTTCATTTTCTTTGTCATTTAAATCATCATCATTTAAATCTAACGCCCATTCTAAGCTATCCTGACCATTTATTATGTTTTTAAAAACAGAATATATATTTTTCACAATAACATCTCCTACCGTTTTCCTCTCATGTCCCTATGTTTTGCTTATATTAACATATGGGTTGCAGATTGTTCTAAATTTACACTCTCACAATCCTACCCATCATATAATAAACTATCAAACATTTATTTTTATTGCATAATTATTAAAATAAACTTAATAAAATAAATCATTTTAATATTATGCCTATAAATTTATCATTTAGGTAATTCGTTCGTTAATAAAACGACTTTATCATTAGTCAGACTAAAATCTAATCATTTTGTTCAAGTAATTCCTGTCCTCTGAATCTGATTATAGGAGCACCTTTCTTTTCTATGCATTCCTTTGTCACAGTAACTGTTCCAATATTATCATCTTTTGGAATTTCGTACATAATGTCTAGCATGAAGTCCTCAATAATAGACCGCAAAGCTCTTGCTCCTGTATTTTTATTTATCGCTCTTGCAGCTATTTCTTTTAATGCATCTTCTGTAAATCTTAAATCTACTTCATCTATAGCCAGCAACTTTTTGTACTGTTTAATTATAGCATTTTTGGGCTCTGTAAGTATTTTTACAAGCATTTCTTCTGTCAAACCTTCCAATGTAAATATTATTGGAAGACGTCCAATGAATTCCGGTATCATACCAAATTTTCTCAAATCTTCATTTATTACTTTAGATAATATTTTAGCATCTTTATCATATTTGTCTTTCAAATCAGACATAAAACCTATTGTTGCCTGCTTGTTAAGACGTTCCTTAATAATATCTTCCAATCCCGGAAATGCACCGCCACATATAAATAATATATTCTTTGTGTTTACTGTTGCTAAAGGCACCATTGCATTTTTACTTGTTGCTCCAACCGGCACCTCAACTTCACTGCCTTCTAGCAATTTTAACAATCCCTGCTGAACAGATTCTCCGCTTACATCTCTATTTGTTGAATTCTGTTTCTTTGCTAATTTGTCAATTTCATCAATAAATACAATTCCTGTCTCAGCTCTTTCTACATCATTATCTGCTGCTGCCAACAATTTAGAAAGTACACTTTCTATATCATCACCAATATATCCTGCCTCAGTTAATGATGTTGCATCTGCGATTGCCAAAGGCACATCTAATATTTTTGCCAATGTCTTTACAAGAAATGTTTTACCACAACCTGTAGGTCCTATCATAAGCATGTTTGACTTTTCAATTTCAACATCATCCTGTATCGTGTTAGCAACTCTCTTATAGTGATTATAAACACCTACTGACATTACTTTTTTAGCATAGTCCTGACCTACCACATATTCGTCTAACTGCTCTTTAATTTTATGTGGAGCAGGCAAATTTGCCAAATCTATAGTCTTAACTTCTTTTTCTTCTGTTTTTTTCTTTTTCTTTAATTTCTGATTTTTTGGAATTTCTCTATTAAAATCATCACTTGTAACCATTCTTACATTAGGCATTTTTAATAATTTTTCCAAATCCTCTTCACTTATGTTCACATTCATCCCATTTAATCCGCCAAATCCCGGGAATCCTGCTAATCCATCATTCATTGTATCAAAACTTCTCTGCAAACAATCTGTACATACATATATGTTTCCCGGCATTGATACCATCTTTCCTGCACGGCTCTCAGGTCTTCTGCAGACATAACAAATTTTTTCATATTCATCTTCATTATCATCTTTGTCTGTTGAAGTTGTGTCTTCTTTTTTTATATAGTCTTTTTTTGTTTCATTAGTATTGTCTAATGATTCATCTGTCGTTTCTTTATCATTAATGATTTCTTTGTTTTCTTTTATATTCATATCTTCTTTTGTTTCAAATTCTTTATCCATGCTGTTTTCCTTTCAGTTATCACCATAGTACTTTATATAATTTCAGGGGCACCCCAACTTTGATTCTACCCAACATTCGCATATCGTGGGATAGTCTTCCCGCTTTTTGCTCATATTGGCGCGGGTCCTAAGGTCTTTCACCCACTTATGAGCAAGTTCATGTGGGGTTAGCCCTTTTGACTCAGGCATTATATATCTGATTCTTTTAAATCTTGTAACATATTATCACAAAACCATATGCTATGGCAATTTCTTTGAATAAACGACACCAAAAAGCCCATAGAATTGTTTTAAAACAAATCTATAGGCTTCTTATTCACTCTTTATAGTCTATATATTATTTTGTTGTCTGTTCATTTGCTCCTGCTTCGCTTGAAGAACTTAATGTTAAGCTTACATCTTTTTCTTTATAATCTCTTCCGTCTCTGTATGCGACTTTTACAGTAACTGTTTCTCCAGCTTTATAGTATTCCAATATACTCTGTAAATCATCCATTGAATTTACTGTCTTACCGTCAAATCCTACGATTACATCTGTTGCTACGATTCCGGCTTTTGCTGCTGCCGCACCGTCTGTTACTGCGTATACATAAACACCTTCCGGCATTGAATACTGTTCTACTGCATCCGATGTTACACTATATCCCTGGATTCCAAGATATCCTTTTTCATCTGATGAAACCTTTGATCTTGTTTCTCTCTGTTCCAAATTATTAATAATATCTGTTACTGATGAAATTGGAATTGCAAATCCCATTCCTTCTACGCTTGCTGATGAAGATGTAGAACTTGATGAATATTTAGCTACGTTAATTCCGATTACTTCACCTTTTGCATTAATTAAAGCTCCACCACTGTTACCACCATTAATTGCCGCATCTGTCTGAAGTAATTTCATTGTATTGTTATTATCAAATGTTACTTCTCTATCTTTTGCACTAATAATTCCTGATGTAACTGACTGACCATATCCTAATGCATTACCAATTGCAATTACACCTTCACCTACTGTTACTTCATCTGAATTCCCAAGTGTTGCTTTCTTAATTGTTTTTAAAGTTGATTCCTTAATATCTGATAATTTAATTGCTACTACAGCAACATCTGCCTTTGTATCTGTACCTTTTACACTACCTTCAACTGATTCACCATCTACAAACTGAATTGATAATGAATCTGCGCCCTCTACTACGTGGTTATTTGTAACTACAAGCAATTCTGTGTCTGTCTGTTCTACGATAATTCCTGAACCTGCTGACTGTTCTTCATATGACTGTCCATTGTTATTTCCATCATTATTTCCAAAACCATAACCATAGAAATAACTAAAATTATCATAATAATTTGATTGAACTAATGTAGTATTTGTAATAGCTACAACTGAATTCATAACGTCTGAAACAACATCAGATACATCTGTTATTACAACTTTTCCATCTGAGCCTGAATTTGTATCTTCAATAACATCTGTTGAGCCGACACTAGGAATATCTTTATTATCTGCTGTTGTTGTCTTTTTGCTGCTGTTATCTGATGATAAAATGTTATTTGTATTATTACCTTTTCCAGCAATAGAACTTGTTATTAACGAAACTCCTACAGCTAAAACAACAACCACACCTGCTATACATGAAATTAAAATTGCAGTCTTATTCTTTTTTGGCTTTTTGTTGTTATCATTATAGTTATTATAACCATTATTGTAATTGTTATATCCTGAATTTGAATTATCATATCCGTTGTTCGAATTATTACTCTGATTATAATATGAATTATTTCCACTATTGTAATATGAACCCTGACCATTGTTGTTTGTGTTGCCACTATTATAATATGAGCCACTTTGTTCACTATTTCCGTTTACGTTACCATTTGTTTCATTGTTACTATTTTGATTATCGTTTACAGTTTCCTCTGTCTGGTTGCTGTTAACATTATTTTCTTCATCGTACATATTGCTTTCCCCTTTCTGTACACATTCTTTGTAACGTCTATCTTTATTACAAGTAACAGTTTAGTTTTAATTTGTGATGTTTTTGTGTTCCCTTTGTTAAAAAGTTTTGAAATCACAGCAATTTTTGATACCAAAGTCTAAAAGTCTAAGCCACATGGGCTTGCTCATAAAAATAGCCGAAAAGTAAATAGTTACACATTTGCTCTCTAAAATACTTCTCAGCTATTCTTTATATTTCTTTAATGAAATTCTGTATCGCCACCATCATCGTAATCATAATACTCTTCTGTCTGCGATTCCTCTTCATCTGTACTTGTTCCACCCATCTCTGTAGGATTATAACCTGTAGAACTTGAAGAAACACCTGTCTGGCTGACAATACTACTGTCTATTTCTTCAACAGTTGAAGTTGGCTGATAATTTTCTTCTCCATAAAGGAATTCATGCAATGCTGTTACATTCTGGCTTAACCCCTGCGGTAAAACATAACTTGTATTATCTATTGTTCCTGTTGTAAGTTCTGATGGGAATCCTTCACTTCCACTCAATGAAAAATCAAAAATGATTGGTAACATTCCTACTATCTGATCAAAATCAAAACTTGTAGAAATTATCTTTTCTTTCTTTGTATTTCCATCTAAAACAGTGTTTATCATCTGCTGAAGTTCACTTACACTTGCTTTTTTAGCTCTGTCTACTAATTTCATAATAACAGAACGCTGACGTGCAGCTCTTCCAAAGTCATCCCTTATGGCTTTACCAGTGTCCGGATCATAAAATGTTGCCTTACGGATTCTACAATATGTAGTGGCCTGAATACCATTCAGCTTTATGTTCTTTCCACTTTTGGCTATAGGCTTTGCATATTCTCCTGTAGTACTGATTGTACTCTTCATATGATGATTAAGCTGATTAACCTCATCATCTGTAAGATTAACTTTAATTCCACCAAGAGTATCTATTATCTTTGCTACACCGGCAAAATTAACAGTAACGTAATCTGTAAGCTGTAAATCCAAATTTTTATTTAAAGTATTAATAGCTCCTTCAGCACCACCAACTGAATATGCTGAATTTACTTTGAAATATTTATATGTTCCATCGCTATTATATATTCTCAAAAATGTATCTCTATAAATAGACACCATCTTTACTTCACCTGTAGTATTGTGAACACTTACAATTACCATTGAATCACTGTTTGTACCCTCATCAAACTGACTTGTTCGTGAATCAATTCCAAATAAAATAAAATTAGTATATTCTTCAGAATAATTGTATTGAAGATTATTTGTTTCTACTTGATTCTTGTTAAAATCACCATCAAATACACTTTTATCATAAGATTTGCTTCCGAACAATTTTATTATATTTTGTCCTACCGGTGTTTTTGTAAGTCCTTCAACAATTGCTCCTTTTACAGCTGGCACAAACATTACCGTGCCCATTAAAATAACACATACTGCAAACAGTACTTCAAAAAATATCAGGACCTTCTTTAATCTTGATAAAGACCTTAACTTCTGCTGCTTTGTTTTATTTTTTGAACTCATTTGTATTCTCCAATATTATACTCCCTTATATCCATTAGGGTTTTTCTTTTGCCAATTCCATGTATCTTCACACATTTCCTTGATTCCATATTCTGCTTCCCAGCCTAACTCTTCTTTTGCAAGGGATGCATTTGCATAACATTCTGCAATATCTCCAGGTCTTCTTTCTGTTATTTCGTAAGGAATCTGTTTTCCACAGGCCTTGCTGAAGTTCTCAATAACATCTAATACACTATATCCGATTCCTGTTCCTAAATTATATGCCTTAACACCTATATCAGGACATTTTTCTAATTTCTGAATTGCCTTTACATGTCCCTTTGCCAAATCAACTACATGAATATAATCTCTTACGCCCGTACCATCTTTTGTAGGATAATCATTGCCAAATACGTTTACCTTTGGAAGCTGACCTGTTGCCACCTTTGCAATGTATGGCATAAGGTTGTTTGGAATTCCGTTAGGATCCTCTCCAATTTCTCCACTCTTATGTGCTCCAATTGGATTGAAATATCTTAATAAAAGAATGTTCCATTCTTTATCAGCGACATAGAAATCTCTAAAGATTTCTTCCTGCATAAGTTTTGTTCTTCCGTATGGATTTGTTGCTGAAAGTGGGAAATCTTCAGTAATAGGTACTGTAGCCGGGTCACCGTATACTGTAGCTGATGAACTGAATACAATATTCTTTACCCCTTTGTTTCTCATCACATCGCACATATCTAATGTACCTGAAATATTATTTCTGTAATATTCTAATGGTTTTGCAACAGATTCTCCTACTGCCTTTAATCCTGCAAAATGAATTACTGCAAAAATCTTATTTTCATCTAAAATCTTACCTACTAATTCTTTGTCAGCAATATCTCCTTCATAAAATTTCAGGCTTTTTCCTGTAATCTTCTGAACTCTTCTTAAGGATTCTTCTGATGAGTTAGACAAATTATCTAAAACAACTACATCATATCCTGAATTTAATAATTCAACACATGTATGACTTCCAATAAATCCTGCTCCTCCGGTTACTAATATAGTACTCATAATCAAGTCCTCCATTTACTTCTTCGTAACTTTTACCTTTACAGACACTTTGTTCTTTAATGTTGTATTATTAGGTACCGTCAAAGAAACATCAACTGTTTTATTTGAATTAATACCTTTTAAATTTACAACTGCTTTAATATCATCTGGTGTAACTTTATCAAGTTCAGACTTAAGCCCTGTAAGCGATACACTAATTGAGTCACTGGAAATTTCTGCAATATATCCGCTTTCAATATTCTGTAATGATATGTCACTTTTGTTTATTTGAAATTTTTTTGTTTCCAACTTTTCAACTTTAACTGTTATTGTTGCAATAGCATTTGCCGAATCTGACACACTTACACCATCCGGTAAATACTTATTAAGATTTACTTCGACGTTAACCGTATCTTTTGCTCCATCAACAGAGATATCCTCTTTCGGAACTTTGATTGATTCTAGTGAATCTATCAGACTGTGCTTACCAACAAGCGTAACTTTTTGTGGTTCAAATTCTACCCCTGTAACTTCATATCCCTTTGCCGGTTTACCACTATATTCAACATCTACAGGAATTGTATTTCCCTTTAATACTTCAATACTTACTTTTGTCTTATTATAGTTCTTAGTTACATTAGTGTTTTTAATTGTATTTCCATTTTCATCATATAATTTAATTTTATATTTTTCTTCAAAACTCTGACTTGCATTAGAAACATCTACAATAACTTTTGCTTTGTCAATCTTATGCTGTACTGATTCCGGTGCCGTTACAATAATATTATTTCTTGAGTTGCTATACCCTCCTAAATAATATCCCTTTGCAAGTTCTCCTGTAATTTCTACTTCCACAGGATACTGCTCGTCCACTAAATCTTCAACATCTACTGAAACTGCCTTTACTGACTGATTAACAATTGAAATCTTATTTTCTACATTTTTCTTATTAGCTGAAACTTCTACCTGAACTGAATTGGCAACTGAAATTTCATCTAATGGTGCAACAGCCGTAAAATCATCTGAACTCAACTCTGAAATTACGGATCTCTTTCCGGTTATAGTAACATTTAATGTTAATCTCTGGTCAACTTTATATACTTTATTCTGGTCTGTAATGGCTTCCTCATCTGTCAAATTTATTGGGATTCCATATATTGTTATTGTTTTAGTCGGGTCACTTAAGTTTACAACGGCAAGCCATATAAGTGCCGCGATAAAAACAGCCGCAATTTTTAACATAATATTATTTGTTATTGATTCTCTCAGTTTTTTCGTCACTGACTTCATTGCGCCTCCACCCTTTCTTCTTTTTGCTCTTTACTTCTTCCTTCGCCTGAACTTTTTTAAGTTCATTTTTCAAAGTTGCTGCATCTGCATATCGAATAAGTTTTCCATCTCTTGCAATAGAAATACTTCCTGTTTCTTCAGATACAATTACAACAACACTGTCAGATATTTCACTGATACCAACTCCGGCTCTGTGTCTTGTACCTAAATCTTTACTCAAAGATGTGCTGTTTGACAAAGGCAGATAACAAGTAGCTGCTGTGATTTTATCACCATCAATAATTACTGCTCCATCATGAAGCGGAGTATTCTTTTCAAATATATTAATGAACAACTGTCTGCTTATATCTGCATCAAGTCTTATTCCTGTTTCCTCGTATTCAGTCAAATCCTGATCTTTTGCAATTACAATTAAGGCTCCTGTTTTTACTTTAGCAAGGTCGACTGTAGCTCTCACAATTTCTTCAATTGATCTGTCACTAAATCTATCATCGCCTGTATTACTTCCAAATTTAAAATATCTGGAAATGACATTTTTCTTACCTAATTCCTCTAATGCCTTTCTAAGTTCAGGCTGGAAAATAATTATAATTGCTATAATTCCAACACTTAACGTCTTATCTGCTATCCATAATATGGTCGTAAGGTTAAACAGTACTGCCGCAAACATAAACAGTACAATAACTATAATTCCCTTAAACAAAGTCCATGCCCTGCTTCTTTGGAACCATATCATAATGTAATATACAAGAACAGCAATAATAAATATTTCCACAATATCACTTGCATAAATCTTAGGCATTGTCAAATATTTGTCAGAAAAAATTCCTAAATATTCTTTTAATATGCTCATTTTATCACTCCTCTCTCATTACATTAACGTACAAATGTTAATTTTTATTGCTCTTTTTCTTAATTTTATTTTTATTGTGTTGTCTTTGGGCATTAATACGTTTTACATTCATCTCCGGTTCCGCAACATTAAGCTTAGGAACTGCTTTTACGTAATAATAATACTCATCATCTTCAAACTGTGTATGTTCAACTCTTGTATAATCCACAGAAAATACAAAGAATTGTAAAATAACTGCGATTACCAATGACAAGGCTGTTCCTATAACAAGCCATAATATTGAAACTTTTGTGTTTAATATTAAACTTCCTACAAGTAACGCTACAAATTCAACTGTTCCACCTATTAATATTGCTTTCATCCAAGCGTGGTCAATTGACTTTCTTCTAATCGCATAAACAATTAATAATACTATAGCAAAAACAACAACAGTTAATATCATTTCTTTATTTCCTGTTATCATGGAAACTACTGTTCCGATTCCTGCTGTAGAAGCTTTATCGGACGATATATTACTTATCGCTGTTTCATTTGTTTCAACTACATTTAAAATATAATAAACTATTGTTCCAAATGATACTGATACTATTGATGCAGGCGAACACATTAATCCTGCCACAATAGGTATGACATATGGAACTCTCAGGTAGAATGCTATAGGTATAAGTAATATAAATATCCCATCTCTTGATGAAAATCTAAAAAATAATAAGAACATTATTATCATTAATACCAATACTACCGCTGCAATTTCTAACGTCAAAGCATACAAATTAACAATCACCATACCTGAAAATACAACTACAATTAATGACCATGGTACAAATGAAAGTACTATTGCTGCCACTAACAACATAAGCTGGTTATCTAGTATCTCTAAATATCCTATATGACTATTTATAAGAGTAAAGGCAACAAATGTAACTAAGAACTTAATAACAGGTCTTACCAAAGCTCCGTGTTCATTATAAAAATTTACTATCTTATCCTTTAAAACTAAAAAACCTGTCACTATTCCTCACCTCTCTCTTCCATGCTATTTATAATAGCGTCATATTCTTCTTCCTGAATCTTATGTAATACTTTTAATTCTCCATTATATTTATTAAGATTCTCTCTAATGGCAGAAAATTTCTTTGAATAATAAATATATGTAAATATCATATATACAACCGTAATTAAAATATAAAACATTACAATTAAAATCACTACTGCCATAAATGAATTCGTTGTCTTTAATCTTCCAATAAATGCATCAGCACTAAACATAAGCCATAAAGCCAACATCAGTGCATAGGCAATCGTTACGGCAACAAATGATTTAATCATCTTAATTGCCAAATAGTCGCTTCTATAATATTTACTATATTTTATCTCTGATTTAGCATTCTTCTGTTCATATAATGCTAATTTTGTCATTATGCTTATTTTTTCATTATTTAACATATAACTCTCCTAAATTTGAGTAATAATATCCACGATAAAATCGCCTACAATTATATCATAGTGACAAAATTATAACAACCTTCCTGTCATAGAGAATTTATATTGAGAATCTGTATATTGTTACATTTTCTCCTTCCCTTAGACAAAAAGGTTGTTATTTCATCATTTATCTTCTTCTGTTGTCTCACTAATTATATATCTTGGTCTTGCCTTAACTTCCATATATATCTTTCCTATATATTCGCCAAGAATTCCCACACTTATAAGCTGTACACCGCCTAAAAAACAAATTATGCTTGTCATACTTGCCCATCCTGCAACGCCATTACCTATGAAATGTACAATCAACGTCCATATTACTCCAATAAAACTTATTATTGAAACGAACATTCCAAGCGACGTTATTAATCTGATTGGCTTAATTGAAAGACTTGTTATTCCATCAATCGCTAATGCCAACATCTTTGATAACGGATAATGACTGTCTCCTGCAATTCTTTCATTTCTTTCATAAAATACACTTGTACTTTTAAACCCTACTAATGGGAACATTCCTCTTAAGAAAATATTTACCTCTTTAAAATTCTTAAATTCTTTAAGAACTCTATTCGATACAAGTCTGTAATCAGCATGATTGTATACAGTTTCTACGCCCATCCATTTAAGGAACTTATAAAATCCCTGTGCAGTTGCTCTCTTAAATACTGTATCTGTATCTCTCTTACTTCTGACACCATATACAATCTCACAACCATTCTGATATTCTTCTATCATTTCATTCATTGCATTTATATCATCCTGTCCATCGCAGTCAATTGATATAATCATATCGCACTTATCAATAGAATACATCATTCCAGCCAATACTGCATTCTGATGACCCCTGTTTCTGCTCTGGCAAATTCCCTGATAATGCTCATCTTCCTTTGATAATTGCTTTATTATGTCCCAAGTCTTATCTTTACTTCCATCATTTACAAATAACACTCTGCTTTTATCATCAATATATCCAATCTTAATAAGTTCATATATTTTATCTAAAAAAAGTTTACTTGTAATTGGTAAAACCTCTTCCTCGTTATAACACGGTATTACTATGTTTAATATTGGTTTATTCATTATATCTTCTCCTAAATATGCATTGTCCCTTCATTAGGTTATCGGCTATTAAAATATACCACATTATTCCATCATGAACAACAATTAGTCTGTTGATAATTTCCACACCTCATATATATCCGGCAAAGCAATTTTATTACTTCTAAAAGTATTCTTATCATATTTTATATCTTTAGATTTTATTACTACCGTGCTGATTGGATTTCCCGCAAATGCCCCACTTCCTATTTCTTTAATACTTTTAGGTAACACTACCACACTTAACTTCATTTGTGCAAAAGCAGTTTCTCCTATTTGTTCTACTCCTTCTTCTATTTCCAAATTACTAATTCCACTTCCACAAAAAGCTCCATATTTTATTTTCTTTACGTATGATGGAATAATTATACTCTGTGATAATCTGCTGCATCCCCAAAAAGTATATTCGGGAATGTAACCTAAATTGTAAATTGAATCAATATTGTTTACTTTTTCTAAATTTGAATCTTCAATAAAAGCACTTCCTTCCATATCTTTTAATCGGTTCGGTAAAGTTACTTTTTTTAACCTATATAGTTTTCCAAATGCACTTTCCCCTATTATTTCTACTCCATTACCTATATTTACTGATGTTATATATTGATTAACCTTTGTTTTCTCATCTAATATTCTAAAACAGTTCTTTTCTATTTTTTTCACTACTTTTCCATCAATAAATTCAGGAATATTTACTTTAGAATTATCACATTTGTACTTAACAAGGCTTACATATTCATCTCCATTTTCGTTACAGATAACATATTTATACTGTCTTTTCATAGGTATTTTATTTTTTACCGTAACCTTTATTGTATTATATTTTTTATACTTTCCCTGCCTTTTAACGTAAACTGTTACATATGTACTTCCTTTTTTCTTTCCCTTTATAATCACGTTTTCACTACTTTTTGTTGCACTAACGATTTTTTTATTTTCTGTAACAATCTTATAACTTTTCTTTTTATCTAATATAGAGCCTTCAAATCTCATATTTCCTTTTTCAATTGTATATTCTTTATCATATTTAGTACCTGTTCCTGCATTTATAGGAATACACGGAACCATCATACATAAAAACAACATTATAAAAAATCTTTTTTTCATCTTCTTTTCCTCCTCTGTTATCTTTTAATTTACTTTATATCCTGTAACTTCCCAAATTTGTATCCCATGTCTTCCCATTTTTCTAGTAATTCATCTAATATTTCTCCATTCGTTGATGATGTGTTATGGAGAAGAACAATTGCTCCGGGATGTACTCTTGTCAATAGTTTACTAAATGCTTCTTCCTTAGTAGGTTGTGCATCCGTATTCCAATCTACATATGCAAGACTCCAGAAAAATGTTTTATATCCTAATTTCTGTGCCATTTTCAAATTATCAAAACTCAATTTTCCCTGAGGAGCCCTATAAAATTTAGTCATCTCTTTTCCTGTTATTTCTTTAAATTTATCAGACACCATTGAAAGTTCTTTTCCAAATTGTTCTTCTGACATTCCTATAACATTCGGATGATTAAATGTATGATTTCCTACGTTATGGCCCTCTTTTACCATTTGTTTTATCAAATCTTCGTTTTCATTTATGAAATGCCCTACTACAAAAAAAGTTGCCGGTACTTTGTGTTTTTTCAATGCCTTTAATATCGCCGGAGTATTTCCATTTTCGTATCCACAATCGAATGTTAAATACAATATTTTTTCATCACTCTGCGCCATATAATAAGCATCATATTCTTTTAGAGTATCTGCTGATTCCGTTCCTGTTGGTTTTGTTCCTTCAGCACCAAATCCTAATCCCCAGTTTCCTGAATTTGCCACGCTTACGCTTTCTTTTGATACAATTCTGTCTTTTACCACCCCTATTCCTACACCAACAAAAAATGCTTCTGTAAATATAATTGCTACCGCTACACACTTAATAAATTTTTTCATAGTCAAATACCATTTTGCCATTATGATTATTTCGTACATTATATGCATTTAACCTTCTCACAATTGGCAAAAATCCTATGCACAATCTTTTATAAATTATACATAGGATTTTGTATTTTTATCACTATTTTTATTTGTAAATAACTTTTACATTTTTATCAAAAGCTGTATTGCTTTATTTTTACTTATAGCCGGTATTAAGAATCCCAACGGCATTGTCATAATTACATTCTTAATCAAATGGCTAAACCACATACTAAATATAATGGGAATTCATATATCGCCATAAAGCCACCCTCTCCTGTTATTTAAAACTTAATTCATACTAACCTTATCCAATCTCCTTCAAATACTTCTTAAGTATTTCATATGACTTTTTCAGTCTTGTGTGATAACTACTTTGTTGTTTTTCTTCAAATGGAATTGATTTTAATTCTATATTATCACCTGTTTTTCCAATACCTATATTTATTTCTTGTACATCTGTAAAATTAATGCTTCCTTCATTATAGAAATCGCCGATTACAGTTCCTTGTGTACTGTTCATTACATTTAATAAATACCACGGTATTCTAAATTCCATTGTATTATCTGCTATATAATAGTCTGCTGTGTTATCAAATTTATCACTGTCAGGGTCCGTAATTCCTGCTTTCAATAGTCCACTCTCATAAAATTGAGGTTCGATGGTTTTATTGTCATCAGGCAAATACATTTCATTACTAGTAAACATTTGAATGCGAACATACTCTCCTGAATTTTTTACTGAATAATCATTGTCAAAATCAAACACTCCTTTACTGTAACCGTAAATATAATGAAACGTACTGTAATATGCATCTGTAAGAAGTCTTGTTTCTCCATTTTTGTCTATTTCCAATATATAGTCTGTATTTTTGTCAAATGAAATATTTCTTGTATTATCTTTCTGACTTCCTACCCCCAATGTTGAAATAGGAACGTATATTTTTTTATCTGCTTTGCTCTTTAGCTGCACAGCCAGATATAAATAACCTTCATCATATTTTGAATATATTTTGTACTCGTCAGAGTCTATAATTTTTTCACTATCTGACCATTCATCTAACTTTCCATCTATTTTACATATCTGATTTTCTCCCGGTTCTACTGCCACAATTCCATAGCCCTGCTCTGCCGACATAACATTTGGTGTGCGGCATTCAGGATTTTCAGGTGCATATTTCACTGTGTTCCATGTTTGCTTAAACCATTCTTCCTGCCATGAAAAAATCATACTTCCGGCATAACCTGATTTATAAATTGAAGTCAATAGATTAGTCAGATATTCTCCCTGCTGCTTTTCTGTAAGTCCGCCCTGATTGTATCCTACTACACTTTCATGAGCAATTCCTCTTGAAGTTGGAAGCCCCACTTCAGCGACCATAACCGGTACTGTATATTCTTTTTTCAAATCAATCAAATAAGCTTCATACGGATTACTTTGTCCATTTGAATCTTTATACTCAACATATTCTTTTTGATGATTCATAAATTCCGGATAATACGGATATATGTCAAGCGCTGCAAACAAACCTGCTTTATATGATTCATTTGACTTAATATTTTCAGTGTTAACTGATACGCTGTCTTCTTCCTCAAACGGCTCATTGCTATGTTTTAGTGTATCTGTTGTCTGCCAGTTAAGAAAAGCTACAGGTATCTGAGTTTTATAACTTTGTGTTTCATAACTTATAAGTTTGTCTCCCATTTCACATAGAAAACTTTCAAATGGTGTAGCATCATTTGTATTTTCCAAATACTCTCCCGAATACGCTTTCCTATCCATGTGGGCATTTGTATTCTGAACAAATTCTGCCGGCCATTCAAGTCCTAAAATATATCCTGCAACATATTTTGATATATCATTATGATATACTGCATTTTTAATATTTCCATACGAAGTATAATCACTATTTCCATGTATTATATCTATTGTTTCGGTTATGTTTCTCTCAAAAGCATCTGCTACTATGTTATCAGCATCCAGTGCATCTGCCACATCGTACAGATAATCTTCATTAAACCATATTCCCTGAATAAGATATAACGGGCATTCTGCTTTTTTGTTGTAATCGTAAAATGCCTGATAAAAATCCGGATTCATTATTGTAAATACTTTCACTGTATTTGCATTCATTTCACTTATCTGTTCAAACCATCCCATATAAGTTTCATAACTTACATCCGGATTGTTTAAATTAGTAGTAGCCAGAGTTAGTCCCATATTTACACCCTTAAGAATCACTCTGTTCCATTTCTTATTATCATTGTGATAAAAATAGTCTCCCTGCGCTACAAACTCTATGTTGTTGCCATCCATATCTACACTTTCAATTGTAGTTTCTTTATCAGGGACTATATTTTTCTCACTTTTACTATCATTTTTTGAGCAGGAAACCGTAACTGTCATCATTGCAAATATCAACATTATTGATACTATTTTTTTCATTCAAATACCATATAATCAATATAACTTTAATTATATTTCCTTTCTTGCTTATATACTTAACACCTAGTCATTATATTTTTTCAAATTTTTCTGAAGCACATAGTATGCCGGTTTTAATCGTTCGTGGAAAGTTGGTGTTGTCCATGACTGATAATCATAAGTTCCTGTCAATTCTATGTTGCCTGATTTTCCAAGTCCTACTGTTATGCCATTCAAATCTGTTGGTGTAATACTTTGTGCCGTATAAAAATCATCCATTATTTTCTTTGATGAAGGGTCCATGACATTTAATAACTGCCACGGAATTTTTATCTCTAATTTTCCATCTTTATAAATAAAATCTGCTAACGACTGGTAATCATCTGATGTAGGATTTGCATTGCCATAGGTAAGCTTTCCTGTTTCAAATGATTTAAATCCTACTTTTTCTTTCGTTGTTGGAATTTCTAATTCATATCCATAACACATATTCATTGGAATAAATTTTCCTGTATTTTTCTGTTGCAAATCATCAGTAACATCAATCATTCCATATTGCACTCCATACTGATATGTGAATGCATCATAATACTGATCACAAACAATTCTGCTGTTATCTTTCCCATTAATTGAAATCACGAAATCAGCCTGCTTATCAAATGTAATACCTGCATCAGCATAACTGTCATTTCCCTGATTATTTTTTATATCTATCGGTATATATAATGTATCTGAATTGAAATTGTAATCCGATGTATCCACCATAAAATATACATACTTTTCATCACTCTTCATATACAATTTCCCTAAGTCATTTTCAACTATAGGAGTATCACTCCCCCATTCTGATACATCACCATCAACATAACTTATGCAGTTATCTGTTCCCGGGTCAAATGTCATTAATCCAAAGCACTGTTCTGTTGTCTGTGGATTTGACCAGAAAGGTCTTTCATCTGCAATGTCAAAATTAACATTATTCCATGTTCTTTTAAACCATTCATCCTGCCATGTAAACACCAGACCTCCGGCATAATTACATTTGTAAATAGAGTCAAATAAATCTATTAAAATATCACCCTGTTTTGTTTCATCTATTTGTCCCTGATTATATCCCATAACACTTTCATGCCCCATGCCTCTTGAAGTAGGCACACCAAATTCAGCAACTAAAATAGGCATCGAATGTACAGATTTTAAATCTTTTAAATAAGCTTCATAAGTATTTACTTTTCCACTGTCATCGCGGTATGCCAAATAATCTCTCTGATAATTCAAAGAATCCGGATAATATGGATAAATATGATATGAAAGATACATTTTAGATAAAAATGTGTTCTTATATTTTACATTTTCAAAATTTACTGTTACTGAATCTTCATCCGGATGTGGCTCATCTTCATGAGTAAGAGGGTCAGTTGTAACCCAGTTTGAAAAAGCTACAGGTGCCTGCCATTTATACTCTTTTGTTTCTCTTTCAATTACTTTATCTCCAACCTCACAAAGAAATGCTTCAAATGTTGAGGCTCCCTGTGTGTACAAATAATCTCCGTCATAGTTTATGTTATCCGGATTTGAAACATTTGTATTTTCGACTAATTTAGGGTCCCATTCTATACCAATAAGCCATCCTGCAAGCCATCTTGAAACATCAGCAGTATATGTACCTGCAGCATATCCTGAACGTTCAGGCAACGTGATATTTCCATGAATTATATCCACCATATTTAACGCATCTTTTGTAAATTCTGTTTTTATTTTTTCATTTTCCGCATAAACATCACCATAGGTTTCAATATCTTCTTCGTCCATCCATACACCCTGAATCAGATATAACGGATCATCATTATCAATATTGTAATCATATAATGCTCTGTAAAAATCAGGACTAAGTGCTGTATAAACACGTATTACATTTGCATTCATCTCTTTTATATATTTAAACCATCTTAAATACGTGTCATATGATATTGTCAAATCTCCCGGAAAAAGTCCCGGTTCAGTAGCACCTATATTTACTCCTGTAATAAATATCTTTTTCCATTCATTATCTTCGTAATGATAAAAATAATCTCCCTGTGTTCTAAAGCTATAGTTTATATTATTTTCACTTGCACATTCAAAATCTAATTTATTCTGTACATTATCACTTTTTTCTAATGAAAATCTGTTAATTCCTATCACCTGCAGCCAGCCCATTTGAACCATAAAAGCCAGTACAAGTAATGTTGAAATAACGGAAATTATTACTTTTTTCATATGCCATCCTTTCCATTAATCCCCTACTGTTTTACGCTTTATTGACCCCCATCTGTTTTTAAGTTTTTTATATTTAATCATTCCTTCTACTCTGAAAATTGTAATAGCCTGACGGTATCCGAAATTTTCCAAAATACCATAAAGTGCAAGCTGTACGCATTGTTTTGCTGACATTACGCCTCTTTTTGTGTACTGTTCCAATATAAGTCCGCCAAAAGAAATCATAATTCCAAGCATTGATGCCATGAGAAAATACATTACAAAGAAGAATATGTTAAGTTCTCCCATGATAAGTGAAAATGGAATAATAAAATATCCAAAAACTTCTACCACAGCACCTAACAATTCAAAAAGCCAATTATATGGCACTGCCATCATTCCTATCCATTTATATTTAGGATTAAAAATTAATTTCTTGTAATGAAGTAATGTATCCATAAGACCAACCTGCCAACGTCTTCTCTGCGTTCTTACGTCATTTAAGCTCATCGGTCCCTGTGTCCAGCAAATTGCCTGTTCCACAAATTTGACTTTATATTTAATCTTGTTTCTTAGCATATATTCGTGAATTCTGACTACAATCTCCATATCTTCACCAATTGTATCTGTCTTATATCCACCCACATCTATTACAACCTGTTTTTTGAACACACCAAATGCCCCTGAAACAATAAGCATTGAATTTGTCACTCCCCAGCTTGTTCTTCCTGCTAAAAATGATCTGAAATATTCTACAGTCTGAAATCTTTCTATTGCTTTTTCAGGCAAATTGTAAGATTCAAATATTCCATCTTTGATTACACCACCATTTGCAATTCTTACAAGTCCTCCGGCTACTACTGTTGTAGTATCCTTAATAAATTCATTTCCAAGCCTTAACAAAGAATCTCTCTCTAATCTTGAATCTGCATCAAGACAGGCAAATAGCGGATATGATGACGCATTTATACCTGCATTTAAGGCATCTGATTTTCCACCATTTTCCTTATCAACGTAAATCAGATTTGGATATTCCACATTGTAATAAACATTTCTGACCTTTGCTGTTTCAAGCGGTCTCATATGCGCACTTTCTATTGGGTAAAGTTTAAAAGCTTCAATCATTTTATCATGGGTTTTATCCTTTGAGCCGTCATTTACGACTATTAGTTCAAATTCAGGATAATTAAGTTTCATCAGAGATTTTACATTTTGTACAATGTTATCTTCTTCATTATATGCCGGAATAATTAGAGATATCGGAAGCAGATTCTCGGAATCTTTATATTCCATAAAGTCTGATGATTTACCTATCTTTACATCTTCCCTGATTTTTATAAATGAAATAATTATCTGTAAAATATAAATACAGGAAAGAAGAATTGTATACCCCATACAGAAATAGTTAAAAAACAAAATAAAATTTCTTATTATGTTCAATTCTTTTCCTCCATGTTAAGTACCTTATACAGTGAATATTTCACTGCTTCACTTGCGTATCTGTCGTATCCCTTTATTACACTTTCAATGTGTTCAAGAGAATAATCCATTTTAATTAAAGACTCAGCAGCTGTCTGTCGAACCCACCATTGTTCATCCTGAGTTGCCTGTTTAACTGCTTCTATAGCCTCATCAGTATTAAGATTGCCTAATGCCTTTACGGCAAATTCCCTAACTACCCAGTTTTGATCTTTTGACAATCTTATTAAAGTTAAAATATGTTCTTTTTCAGCGCAAAAGCACATTGCTTTCGTCGCCGCAATTTTTATATTTATATCAGTGTCATTTGTACACTCAAGTACATATGGCACCAATTCTTTAATCTTATATTTTCCTATACTTTTTATAACTGTTGCTTTTAAATACGAATCTCCCTTTTCAATCAAATCCTTTGATATTTCATACAAATCACCTGTATATCTGTCAATAACTTCATTAATTACTCTGTATGAATATTTATAATCATCCTGAAAACCTAATATAAATTCTTCAACTCCCTCTTTATCTCCTAATGCTGCAAGTGAATTACCTGCTGCATATCTTAACTGTCTGTTTCGACTCTTAAGCAATTCTCTTATTCCCTCTATGTCATTTGCTGCCCCTAAAGCTGCTAATCTTTGGCATGCATAACATTTTTTTACTACATCATTTTCTTTAATCATATTTTCGTAGTAAGTTATAGGGTTTACTTTTTCTATTATTTTCCCGATTATTTTTTTGTCTTTTTCGCTCATTTCTTCATACTTTTCAAGACTTTCCATAAAAACGTCTGTAAGTATCTCCATATAGCTATCATCTTTATCTACAAGATTTACTAATTCATTTATTTCGCATTCCCAAGCGGATTGAGTTGGTGCACATATTATCGCCTCGAGAATTCTTCTGCATCTTGCTTCTTTTTTATTTAATTTTGCTTTGCTTTCTTCTTGATTGTCTGCAAGTAAATACAACCATAGAAGTTCTGCGCATATTAGTAATATGCTTAAGAAAAATATCATTACTAAGAATAGTTCAAAGCGCATATTCACACCTCCTTTTTTCTTAATGCCCTACACTACGCTTTCACTTGTGGAGTCCTGTTTAGTTTATCTCTAGGACGCTTTCGCTGCTTGTGGGGCCCTGTTTAGTTTATCTCTATGACGCTTTCGCTGCTTGTCCCTCGTAACGGTTCTGAAACTCCAGTGCATAGTTTTTGCAAAACTATGCGTTGTCGTTTTGAACCGACGGGGACAAATGCCCTATCGATAAACTAAACAGGTTTCACAAGCTGTAAAGTGTCTGAGTGATAAACTAAACAGATTCCTCTAGCGGTGAAGTGTCTAACTATAAGCTAAACAGGTTTCACAAGCTGTGAAGTGTCTGAATGATAAACTAAACAGATTCCTCTAGCGGTGAAGTGTATAACAATAAACCGGACAGATGTCCCTAGCGATTAATCGCCTGAGTTGTAAGCTTTACAGGTTTCTCTAATTTTCTACGCAGTTCTATGAATGCGTATCCTACCTGCTTTTAACCATAGCCTGGTTTTATTAAACTACATCATCCATGCTTATACTCATAACACAATCCTATAAAGCTCTATTTTGCTTGACGCTATCTATCCAACAAAATTCTATAAACCTTATTCCACTTGACGCTATCTACCCAACAAAATTCTATAAAACCTTATTCCGCTTGACGCTATCTACCCAACAAAATTCTATAAAACCTTATTTTGCTTGACGCTATCTATCCAACAAAATTCTATAAACCTTATTCCGCTTGACGCTATCTACCCAACAAAATTCTATAAAACCTTATTCCGCTTGACGCTGGTATAGACATAATTAAAATAAAGGGCATTTGGCGCCGTCGGTACAAAACGACAGCGCATAGTTTGGCTTAATAGTCAAACTATGTGATGGAGTTTCAGTACCGCTACGAGCGACAAGCAGCGAAAGCGGTCTTTATTTTAATTATGTCGTATATAGCGACAAGCAGCGAAAGCAATCTTTATTTTAATTATGTCGTATATAGCGACAAGCAGCGAAAGCGACCTTTATTTTAATTATGTCGTATATAGCGACAAGCAACGAAAGCGACCTTTATTTTAATTATGTCATATACAACGGCAAGTAGCGAAAAGGTTAATTATAGCTTTTGAGATAAGCTTGGATTGTTCCAAACGAACCTTTTCGCTCAACCGTATAATCCACCTCTTTCCAAGTTTCATACTTATAAGTCTTATATCCAACTGCATCCTTTGAAAGTGGGAAAATATATTCTGTATCTCCACTTTCTCTATTACCAACAAATAATGACGGAATAAATCCATTTGTGATTGTTGTCTTATATTGAATTCCATCAAACGGTGTTTTCTGTTCAATTACAACTCTTTGTGACGGATCAGTTACATTTAATGCTGTCCATGGAATTCTAATTCTAACATTTGTACTTCCTATAAAAAATTGTGATGTACTTGTTGAGAAGTTGCCATATGTCAAGTCCATTACCTTTGTCCAATTGCCATCATAACTTTCTGTAGAAGATACTGTCTCCTGACCTCTTGCATATGATGAGCATACATATAATGCTGCATCTTTCGCACTGGTAATTTTTATTATATATTCCATTCCTGATAAACTATTTGCAAAATATCCTTTATTATAAAAATATTCTCCGTTGTTTCTTTCGTAAGTATCTAATCCTACAATAAGTTCATTTGTTGTATAATCTATTTCTTTTTCTAACGCAACCGTCACATATAAATATTCAGGATTTACGCTTAACTGCATTTTTCTCATTACTTCGAAGTCTTTTAACTCAAGACCGACATCTTCTTTTTCTTCTGCTTTCACTGCAAGAATTCCTGTTGTCTGTGCAGGATCTCCCAAATCATGCCAAAGTGGGTTATTTGTCAATGGTACAATTGATGCCTTTGCTTCATCTGAAACTGCTGACCATGAATCATTTAAATCAGAAATTATTCCTCCCATGCATCCATTAGTAAGAATTGCATCCAACATTCTGACAATTATTTCTCCCTGCTGTGTTTCATCCAATCCTGAATAAATGCCATTTGTCGCATATATATTTGCATTTGTAGAAATTCCAAATCCGTCTATCATAAGTCCATATGGTGAAACTTTTTCTTTCACGTATTCAACGTAGCTTCCATAATTAAAATTACCCTGAGAATCAGTAAATCCGACAAATTTATTAAGGTTATTATTTAAAATATTATCTGTCACATTTAACTTGGTTGAAACATAATAATACTGCTGTACATCCTGATTTAACTGTAAACTGCTTAATTTGACAACTCCATTGTAATTGTCTTCATTCCAAAACGCACTTTCAAGATTTTCAACATTTACATGCATTCCGACCGGAACTAATCCGCCATAGTTTTCACTACATTTTTTATAAATATAGTCCAGACGTTTTGCATATAAACTTCCTATTCCTTCCATTGATGAAACATAATTTCCATCGTATGTTTCACCCTGATTGCTTAATGTCTGCAATTCTTCACCTGATGGCGATATATCTAAAACATATGACAAAAGATACTCTGACACATCATGTCGGTATTTTAAAATATCTTCCTGCCCTTCATCAGTTGAATCATTCTTGGTTTCACCATTTCCGTGAATTGAACTCATAATTGTGTCGATTGTTTTTTGCCATTCTTCCTGTGTATCTGCTACCATACCTTTTATAGTCTGTATAAGATATAATTTATCATCGCTGTTCTGGTTAATTTCAAATAAAGCCCTATAAAATTCAGGTGGTGCAAGTTCATATACTCTAACGGTATTTACTCCCATTTCCACTGCCTGCTCTAACAGTTCTTTGTAATATCCGTAATTTCTTGTTGCATTAGCACTTCCCGGTTCATCAAGATTTACATTTACCGCTTTTAAATTAAGGTTTTCATAATCATCATTTTTCTTAATCTGAAATTTGTTTTCATTTACACGGACTGCAAGTTGTTTTTCATTTTCAGACTGTTTTTCATTTTTCTCATCTAATCCCTTATAAGTATCTTTCAAAATTTTCTTCATTAATGGATTGTAAAATTTCCAATAAAATTGGTTAATGTCTCCTTCTTTATCAAATGATAAAGCTTTGAAAAATTTGTCTGCTGCTAGAAATCTATATATTCTGCTATCACTTGTACAGTCATTAAAATCTCCTGCAAAATAGTAAGTGTCACCGCTGTTATTACTTCTTTTTCTTATTATTGCCGCAAATTTATTTGTAGATGAAATTTTCTTTATCTTTTCCATTCCTGTTGCATTTACATTAATTTTAAAATTTGCAATAGTATCCGTTCCATTTTCTGCTTCAACTAACTCAAACCAATTGTAAAAATTGCTTTTTTTAGAGCCTGAAAATTCTTTTTTAAATTCATCACTTATACTTATGCTTACTAAATTTTTGCTTTTAAAATCTGTCTTTTCTTCTAAAACAATTATTCCGCCTTCTGATGATGCAAGTATAAGCCCCGGACCTGAGAACTGCCATTTCACACCATACTGATTTTCATATGTAGACGGTGCCCATTTAGGCACATCTGAAAAATCATTTAAATCAACAACATATCTTCCGCTCCATGATGTTGTTGTAAATCCAAACATTGATTTGATTTCATTGCATACGGTTTCGTCTGTTGTTGAGCCTAAAAGTTCGGTTTCAGCTACAACCGTTCCGCCTGTACTATAAGTAAGGGAAACTATGTTCATATCCTTCGATGAAAGCCCTGAATATTTATTGTCATATAATTCAGAACCATAAACATCAGCCAAATATAGAAAATCCGGCACTTTATCAAAGTCAGCTAGCTGATTTTCTCCTGTGTATTCCCCATTTTCATTTATCTGTGGTCCAAAATAATCCTTTTTATAGTTATATTTTTTTCCATTTGATTTAACATATTTTTGTTGATTTAAAAGCCAGAAAAATCCACTATGTTTTCTATAATACCTGTCAGTCTGATTTACTCCCTGTCCATCTGTCGCAGGAACAGTAGCATCCAAAACAGCTATGTTCATTTTCTTAGCCGGCTTTACAATCCATCCTATAAAAGAAATAGCCAAAACCAACAAAATTATTAATGGTATTATAAGTAATAACTTTTTCTTACCTTTTGTCTTTTTCATTTTATCCCTTTCAATTCAAAATCATACTGCTTATACCTGTAGATTTAAAGCTATGTTATCATTATCTTTGGTAATTTAGATTTGCATTATTCCCATATAAATTTTATACGGTTTTCGTATGTTTTTTCATACACTTTAATTGCTATTTATACTTTTCTCTTGCAGTCTTTGATGCCTCAACTGCTTCATCAAATACTTTATCGAATACTTTAACTATTGCCGGGTCAAATTCAATTCCCGATTTTTCTAATATATATTCTCTAACCTTTTGCGGTGGCCATGCTTTTTTATAAGTTCTTTTTTCCATTAACGCATCAAATACATCTGCCACTTTTACAATTCTTGCATACAAATGAATATTTTCGCCTGAAAGCCCTAAATATCCTGTTCCATCATAATTTTCATGATGTTGATATGCTATTACTGCTGCGGCTTCCATAAAGTCACCACTGTTTTTCGACAAAATGTTATATCCATATACAACATGTTTTTTCATTATTTCATACTCTTTATCAGTCAATGGTTTATCTCCATTTAATATATCATTTGGAATTGCTATCTTTCCAATATCGTGAGCGATAGCCGCCATAGAAATAATACGTGTTTCTTCTTCTGACAATCCTAATGCTTTACAAATAACTTTTGTTACTGCACTTACAGAATATAAATGTACTTTATTTTGCTTTCCTCTGAATTCTACCATTTCAGCTAATGATATAATGGCATCTTCCTGTACAGTTTTTATTCTGCTTTTTAAATTGTAATTTGAAAAAGCAATTTCCATTATGTGATGTATCATCATTGCCGTACTTTGGAATGTTTCTGATAATCCATCTTTATAATTTTCTATATGAAAAATAATCTGAACCTGATCAATTCTTACAAATATTAAGTCCATGTATGTCTGTGCAAACTTTACTTTCGATTTTTCTGTTCCATCATACATTGACATTATTTTTTCATAATCGCACCCCTCTATTCCACCCTGATTAAATACTTCTTCAAAAGTTCCATCTTCACGACGGACTGCTGCACAGGAAGGAATAACTATTTTTTCATTTGTTTCATCATCTGTAACAACATTTGATGCTGCTAATTCATTTCTCTTTATCACATCCGTAAAAATCTGACATGTATAGCTTGCAAACTGTTTATCTGTAAGGGCATCAGCAACATCTGATAAAATTGTTGCCATTCTCTGTATACTTACAGCACTTTCAAGTTGTTGATTGGCTCGCTCTTTAATAAGTATTGTATGATTTACTGATTGTTTAAATAAAACAATGTACATTGCTATTTCATATATGGCAATACCTGTTACTACTACAGTTCGGCTTAACCCATTTGAACCTGCAGTAAGTGAAATTAAATTATAGATATTTACTAAAGAAATATAAACAAATGCAATTCCTACCAGACTCATATATGGAGTTTTATTTTCGATTAAATTTGCTACCTCAATTATAAACAGACCTATTAGTACACATATTGCCATCGAAAAAATAACTGCCGCAATAAGGAGTACTGTTCTGTTTTCTATAAGTAAAAGCCCTAAGCTGATTACAAATACTCCTATGATAAATATGTTCTGCCATAGTTTAAATTTATAATTAATGCTACAAAGACTGCATACTAACACAGATGTTGCAAAATATATTGTTAATATCAATTGCAAACTAAAGAACACACTATCAGATATAAGAGTGCCACCTAAACTTAACTGATAGAGCATAAGATATAGTGCTCCCATAAATAATGTCAGACTTAACAGTAAAACTTTTATTATATTTTTATCTTTTATTGAAATGGCAATTGTCATAATTACAAATATAATTGCCAATATTAATATTCCAAATGTGAATGCTATTCCAAGTCCACTTGCATTTGAAAGTAAGCCTGTTCCATTTGCACTTTTTACTAATCTAAATTGAAAACCTATTGGAGAATAAATATAAATTTCCATTGTTCTTGAAACTGCAGAAGATGCTAATTCCACTTTGTTACAACGGTTTCCAACTACATTTTCTTTATCATATCCATTATCATATATTTTCTTTCCATCAATAAGAACTTTAGATGGTGCATAATTTGTATAATAAGTATAATATTCCTGATTGCTCTGTGCAGGTATGTCTACTTTAATGCATACATAATCCTGCCCTTTTCCTATCTTTTGTATTTTATTTTCATCTGTCGCCTGTTTCCATACCGCATCTTCTCTTTTCAAATCATTATCCGATGTACCCCATAGAAACTGAACTTCATTTATTTCATTTGCCATACTAAAGTTAGGATACACTACTTTGCTTACTATTGTATGCATCATTAAAGTTATTAAAAATAACGCTATTGATACTCCTGCAACTGTTATTATCGAATGTATTCTTTTCTCTGACATTTCTTCTGAAAACTGCAAAGAAACAACCCCCTTTTTTTCAGAGGTTGTTTCTCTTTTATTTTCCTGATTCTCTATTTTTAAATCTTCTGACTTATTTTCTTCAACCTGTTCTTTAGACTTCTTAAAAATCTTCATAGAGACGTCCTTTCTGTATTAAAATCCCTGAGTATTTTCTTTTAGTATTTCTCTTAATCCGTTTCTACGTGCCTTTTGTGCTTCGCTATTAGTTTCTATTACCGTAGAATCTATATGTTTTACCGCTTCATGCACAATTTTATCCTCTCCCTGAAGAATATCAAGGATTCCTTTAAGACTTTGCTGTAAAGCCACAATGTCTCGTTCATAAGATTCAATCTTATCCTTTAATTGTTTATTTTCTAACAGTAAATTATCTCTTTCACGCTCTATAACCAATTTTTCTTTAAGGATTTCCTGCATTTCATTTTTTGAAGCATCGCCTTTTATCAGTTTAGATTCTTCTTCAATCTTTTTAATCAATAAATCAATATCTTTATTCATTTTAACTTCTCACTAACTAATGCAAACTTTTTATATAATATAAATCCCCTTCTTTAGCTACATTAATAGTTGCTTCACTCTTAACCTTTGAGCGTACCTCATCTTCATAGTATACCACATTTATTGTAAGATTGTCTCCATTATCAGTTACTGTATAATCATATGTTATCTGCTGCGAATAATTAGGAACCCACATTTCAAATTTCTGTTCCGCCTTATTATAAATGTCGCTTTCTTCCAAATTAAGGCCCTCAACATTAAACTGGCTTTTAAGCACCGCTTCAATATCTTTTTTTGATGCATCTCTATACTCAAGTTCATCACTTGCAGGTACATCTAATAAGCTATTATAGTACAAATGACACAAACCATATTGTGCTAATTTGTTTACGGATACCGTACTTATGTCATCAAATTCATTTATAGCAAATATATATCTTAATTCATAACAGCATTTTATTATTGTTTCTTCCATAAAAGTATTGCTGCTATCATTTGCCTTAGTAGACTCCTCTACCGTAGTTGTAACCTGCACATCTTCAAATTCTTTTTTATCATCTTTATTTATTATCACCAGCACTATTGCCATTGCAATTATGATAACTATTAAAGAAGCTCCTAATATTAATTCTTTCTTTTTTTTCACTTCTATATCCCTTTAACGCCGCAAAAATCAAATTTCTGCGGCGTTATTACTGTATTTTTCACACAAATTAAAAATATAATCATTTTTAATCTGTGGCAATGAATTTATTAACATTTTCATGTAAAATTTCACTATTTATTAACTTGTCTCTATACTTATTGGTACTAATTATTAATATTCCCAATAATAATCCTTATAACAGATTGTTTTATCATCTGCTGTTTCAATAAATACATCAGCACTATCAATCCGGCTATATTCCTTATAAGCATCACATGTAATTGTTGAACCTAATGGAAGGTTAACTGATAAACTTTCTAATGGTGTGTTTACTACACTATTAATTCCTGTCTGTTTATTATAATTACCCTTCTTAAAGTAAAATCTGTATGCCATAAAGCAGTTGTTTGTATCTGTTCTTAATACTTTATCACCTTTCGCAATTGTAAATGTACGGCTTGCTGCATCATAAGTGTTCTTCTTTGCTGTAGAGCTAACAACTGCTGTATACACAACTGTTCCTGCAATACCATTTCCATTGTCATCATATGTATCATTGTCCCAATTATTTGAACACATCTGGAATTTAATTTCTTTATCAAGTTCAATTTTGAAACTGCTCTTGTTATTTAATACAGTTCCATCCTGTAATCTGATTGACATTTTTAAAGGTACAATTACAGATACTTCTACTGATTCTTTATCTGAATCATCATCCTTATTATCATTTCCTGAATCAGGCTTCGTTGTTTCTGAAGGTTTTGTTGTTTCTGAAGGTTTTGTTGTTTCTGAAGGTTTTGTTGTTTCTTCCGGTTTAGTCACTTCTTCTTTTTTAGTTGTTTCTTCTTTTCCGTCTTCTGTCTTTCCATTTTCTGTATCAAGATTTCCTACTACTTTTTCAACCTCTGAAGGTAATCCATTAGTAGCTTTATATGAAACAACTGCTCCACCTGAAATCTCTAATGTATCTGTTATTAACTGTCCGTAAATCTTTGTACTTCCTGTTAATACTGTTTTTGAATCAGGTGCATAAACCTTACCTGTTATAGAACTATCACCACTAAATTCAAGATTTCCACTTGTATATACATTTCCTGCAAATATTCCATTTACCTGTGTATACTTTGTAGCATTCATTGCAATTGTGTTGGCATTTACTTCTTTAAAATTATTGTATCCTGCATTTTTTCCTGTAAATACAACTGTAAGCTTGCTACTGTCTCCACCTGCATTAAATGAACCCGGATTTCCACCTGATAATTCATCTACATATAAAACTACGTATCCGTCACCGCTTACTTTAACTTCACCACCAACGTTTAAATGTTTAACTCTGACAACTGTTGTCTGATTTTTATCTGCATGAATTTCAAATGTCTGTCCATTGTAAAATGATACAGTATCTAAATATGCATTATCAGTTAAATCAAATCTGTTTGTCTGCCATCCAATGTAAACACTCTGTGTACCATCTTTGTATTCTGAAGTAGTTTTTTTAAAATATTCTGAATTCTCATCAGGATAATTATTTGTATTGAATAATCCTGAATATAATTCCTTGTCCATTTCACTAACTTCAATTGGAATATATCCCTGTGCGGGTTCATCTACTTTAACCTCCGGTGATACATGTGCAGTTCCTGTAACATGCTTTGTTGCACTGTTTGAATACTTTAAAGTACCATTGTTAATTACAATATCTCCAATTATCTGTCCGCTTCCTGAAAAAGTTGCTCCGTTTTTTGCAAGTACCCCATATTCATTTGTGTTTTCCTTTGCCAAAACCCCTATTGGCATTGCCACATTAAATACCATCGTCATGACTGTAGCCATAGCTACCATTTTCTTTACTCTTTTCATTGCATCCTCCTTCCAATTTTATCGCAGCCTTTTATACACGTATTTACGTATAAAAAAAACTGCAACTCCTTAAAAAGAATTGCAGCCAGACGACCATTGCAAATGTTGCTTTAGGCTCATAGCTTTGTGCCCTATTTTTTCAAATAGTTTACCCTCATAATTTGTAATATATGTTTTTATTTTATAAATTTTTATTTTATATGTCAACCCAAATAAAACTCTTTTTTACATTTTCAAGCCGTAAAATAGGATTTTTTTCTAAGCTGATTTATAAAAATATTTTTATTTTTCCGGCATTTATTTTATTTCATTAACGCCATCACATCTTCAACAATCTGTTCTTTTATTAAATGATTTTCTTTAATGACTTCATTTGCATCATATCTGTCTAAGAATTCTTTTTTCAATCCAAAATTTATTACTTTCATATCTGTTGGTCCATAGAATCTTGAAATTTTTTCACCGAATCCTCCGTCTAAAATTCCATCCTCTATTGTGATTACAACATCATGCTCTTTCTTTAACTCTTCAAGTAATTCACTATCGATTCCTGTTATATAATATGGATTAATTAAAGTTGCCTGCGTATCTAATTTATCAGATAAATCATCTACAACTTCTTTTCCTAACTGATAGAATGTTCCTAAAGCAATAACTGCAACCTTGCTTCCTTTTTCAGTTACTTCATATTTATTTAATTTAGAGAAATCTTTTGTTACTTCTTTACCGTCAGATATCATTTCTCCACCCGGCAATCTTATTGCTACAGGATGTTCATTCTGCTCTATACTCCAATCAAGCATTGCAATATATTCTTCTTTTGTCGTAGGTGCCATGTAAACAAGGTTAGGAATATTTGCCATCATTGGAATATCATATAATCCTAAATGTGTTACGTCATTCATTCCAAATACACTTCCCCAGAATGTAACTATTGTTGCAGGTGCATTATTAATACACAAATCCTGTGATAACTGGTCATATGTTCTTTGTACAAATGTGCTATATACACCATATACCGGCTTTCCACCATTTGATGCAATTCCTGCTGCCATTGCAACTGCTGTCTCCTCTGCAATTCCTACATCAACAAATTGTTTTCCTGCTTCTTTTCTCTTATCTTCTGTAAATCCCATAACAGTTGGTGTTGCAGAAGTAATTGCGACTACTGATTTGTCTTCTTTCATTTTCTTTAACAAATAATCACAAGTTACACTTGAATAATCTTCACCAAATTCACCATACAATGGCTTTCCTGTCTTTATGTCAAACGGTCCACTGTAATGCCACTGTTCTTTATGCTGTTCAGCAGGTGCATAGCCTTTTCCTTTTAATGTATTAATATGAACAACTACCGGCTTACTACTATCTTTTACTTTATTAAATGCATCGATAAGACTTGCTACATCATTTCCTTCATTTACATATATATAATCAAGTCCCATTGCCTTAAATAAATTGCATTCTGCCTGTCCATTTGTTTCACGAAGAAGTTTTAAATTGCCATACAGTCCACCATGATTTTCTGCAATTGACATATCATTGTCATTTACAACAATTATAAGATTTCCTTCTAATTCTACAGCATAATCAAATCCTTCTAATGCTTCACCACCACTTAATGAACCATCTCCTATTACAGCAATAACATTTCCTTTTTCACCATTTAAATCTCTTGCTTTTGCCAAACCACAGGCAAGACTCACTGATGTTGATGTATGTCCTATAATAAAATGATCATGCTCACTTTCATGAGGATTGCTGTATCCTGAAACATCATCATAATGTTCTTCATAAAGATATGCATCCTTTCTTCCTGTAAGCATTTTATGTGGGTATGTCTGATGTGAAACATCATAAACTATTTTATCTTTTGGTGAGTCAAATACATAATGAAGCGCAATTGTTGCTTCTACCATTCCAAAATTAGGTCCAAAATGACCACCATGAATGCTGGCTCTTTTTAATAATGCAGCTCTCATTTCCTCTGCTAATGAGGTCATCTCCTTAACTGTTAACTTCTTAACATCTTCCGGTCCGTTAATCTTTTCTAAATACATTTCAAAGTCCTCCATTAATCATTTTTTCAAATACGTAATTAATAAAATTATAACTGTATATTGTGTATTCTAAACCATAAACCTAACTTTAGGTCAATATTTATTTTTTCATAAACTTATATGAACCAATTTACGAAAAATATAATATAATGAAGTCAGATTAATGATTTTATTGTATTACAACTTAAATATATAAATTTATAATACGAAGAAAGGAAAATGAAATGTTCTCCTTCAATTGAATTTAACAGGAAATCATTTTATGGTGGTTAATTATGGATACAAATTATTATAATATTGGTGAAGTTTCTAAAATGTTTAATCTTCCTATTTCTACATTACATTATTATGACAGAGAAGGATTATTTCCAAACCTTAACCGTTCAGAATCCGGTGCAAGAAGATTTGATGATGGCACAGTTGAGACATTACGTCTTATTGAGTGTTTGAAAAAAACGGGAATGGAAATTAAAGATATAAAAGAATTTATGATGTGGTGTCAGCAGGGACCTGCCACCTATGGAAAGCGTAAGGAAATGTTTGCAAAACAGAAGGAGACTGTTGAAGCTGAAATTGAGCATTTAAAGAAGGTTCTTGATATGATTAATTTTAAATGCTGGTATTACGATACAGCTATAGCCGACGGAAATGAAGACAGACTTAAGAATCTTTCTCCTGATGATATGCCACCTGAAATAAAAGCTGCGTGGATTAACGCTCATACATAAATACATAAAAGCCACAATTATGATATTTTATTTGTCTTCGATACAATTTTTCATAATTGTGGCTTTATATTTAATCTAAACCTTTAGTCTTTTATTTCTTACAATCCTGTTTCTTTATTCCTGACACTGTACCGCATCATATCCTGTTTCGCCTGTTCTGATTTTTGTTGCACTTGCTACAGGATAACTGAAAATTTTCCCATCACCAAATTCTCCTGTATAAGCGGCTTTTTTAATTGCTTCTATTGTTTTTTCGGCCCATTCTTCTGAAGAAACAACTATTTCAAATTTAATCTTTGGCTGCATCTGAGGTTCTACTTCCATACCTCTGACTATTTCCTTATATCCTCTTTGTAATCCGCAGCCCATAACCTGCGACACTGTAAGTCCGTTAACTTCTATTTCCATTAATGCATTTTTTACATCTTCAAATTTTTCTTCTCTTACAATTGCATCTATTTTCATTATCATAGAATTTTCATCTCCTAATCTCATCTAAAAATTTTTAATTAACAAATATTAAATTTGATACTATTTACTTTATAATCTTTATCCTCTTTATATCATTTTACTTTGACAAATAAGTTAATTATTCAAGGCTTTTTACTGATCCATACCATTAAAGCTTGGATATGCACTTTCTCCGTGCTGTGATATATCAAGTCCTATTTTCTCTTCTCTGTCAGTTACTCTTAATGGCGTAAATATTCTAACTATGGCTACACAGATTAATGTTCCTACAACTGCTATTGCTATTGTAATAAGTATTCCTTCTATCTGGGCTGCAAATAATCTCCATTCGCCATAAATTAAGCCATCCCATTTTGCTACCGGATTGATTGAGCTTTTTCCAAATATTCCTGTTGCAATGCCACCCCATATACCACCGATTCCATGGCATCCAAATGCATCTAAAGCATCATCTATCTTCAATTTTTTCTTAATGAGAATAACTCCATAATAACATATCGGACTTACGAGTGCACCTATTATAAATGATGACCAGATTGGAACAAATCCTGCTCCCGGTGTAATTGCAACCAAGCCGATAACTAAACCTGTTGACGCACCTACCAATGTTGTTTTTTTGTCATTTACCACATCTAAAAACATCCATGATAACAGTGCTGACGCTGAAGCAATTGCTGAAGTCATAAATGCATGTGCAGCAAGTCCGTCAGCTTTTAATGCACTTCCTGCATTGAATCCAAACCAGCCAAACCAAAGTATTGTAGCTCCTAATACAACAAATGGAATATTATGGATTCTGTATGTTGCTCTTTCATAACCTTTTCTTTTGCCAAGAATAATAGAGAGTACCAAAGCTGTTATTCCTGAACTTATATGTACAACGTCGCCTCCTGCGAAGTCGACAGAACCTAACTCTGCTAAAAGTCCTCCCTGACCCCATACCATATGTGCTAATGGATAATATACAATTACTGACCAAATGGCTACAAATATAAAGAGTGCCTTAAACTTCATTCTTCCTACAACTGATCCTGTAATTAGTGCCGGTGTTATAATTGCAAACATCATCTGAAATGCACAAAATACTAAATTAGGAATTGAATCTGAATAAGGTCCAATATCCCAGCCTACTCCTTCTAAACCAAACCATCTGAAATCTCCTATTATTCCACTATGGTTTCCACCAAATGCCAATGAGTACCCCAATAATGCCCACATAACAACTGACAATCCCATTATCATGACTATTGCCATCATAGTGTTAACTACATTTTTTCGTCTTACAAGACCTCCATAAAAAAATGCTAACCCCGGTGTCATAAAAAATACCAAAGCAGCACAAATCAGCATAAAACCTGTGTCTCCTGAGTTCATACAATAATACCTCCTGCTCTTTTAACATATTTTTCTCAATCTCTTTAGTGTATATGTTATAAATATGGCTTCTACACGTATATCTCTTTGAATTTACTTCTTAGGGATTATACATTTGCCAAATTTTCTACATTTGGCTTTGCCATATATAACGCAAAAAGGACGTGTGGCAAATAAATGCCAAACGTCCTTGTTTGATGAAGCGAAGTCTATCATTTATTAATCATAAACGCAAGTATATAATTAGTTTTTTTAATTATATTATGGATTTACTTTATTTCTTAAAGACTTGCTTTAACTTATTTTGTTTTTGCATAAAATAAGTAAGTTCTACTTTGTGTCCTGCTCTATTGATGTAATTGCAACTGCTCCATCTGCAACAGCAGTTACCACCTGTCTAAGACTTTTTGTTCTTATATCACCAACTGCATAAACTTTGTCCATACTTGTTCGGCAGTCTTCAGTAGCAATTATATAACCTGTCTTATCAGTATCGACAAGTCCTTTTATAAATTCACTTTGTGGTTCCATACCAACTGCAATGAATACAGCTGAAAGAGAAAGTTCCTCTTCTTCTCCTGTCTTCTTATTAAGTAACTTTGCTCCTGTTACAATATCTTCTCCGTAGATTTCACTTACTTCATAACTAGGTTTAAATTCTATATTTTTTGTTTCAAATATTCTGCTCTGAAGTATTTTTGCACCTCGAAGTTCATCTCTTCTATGAACTAAATATACTTTTTCACAAATATTAGAAAGATATAATGCATCTTCCAAAGCTACATCTCCACCACCTACAACTGCAACCGTCTTATTTTTAAAGAATGCTCCATCACATGTAGCACAATATGACACACCTGCACCCGTAAATTCTTTTTCACCCTTTACATTCAGTAATCTGTGTTTAGCTCCTGTAGCTATAATTACAGCCTTAGCATCAACTGTCGCTCCATCTTCTAAATGAATTTCTTTATATTCACACTTATCTTCAATGGATTCAACTTTTCCTTCTACAAATGGAACTTCTAAAGCATCTGCATGTTCTCTAAATTTTACTGCAAGGTCATAGCCGTTTTCGCCATACAATCCTAAATAATTATCAATTCTGTCAGTGTTTATTATCTGTCCGCCACTAAACATTTCTTTCTCTATAACAATCTGGTCTAGCATAGCTCTTTGAGCATATATTGCTGCTGAAAGTCCAGCCGGACCGCTTCCTATTATTACTAAATCCTTTAAATTTTTATTCATATCTATCTCCCTTTCTTTTATATAAAATTTTCTATTACTTTTGCTGTTGCCTCTAAATCTTTCTTAGTATGAGCTGCTGATACAAACATTGCTTCAAATTGAGACGGTGCAAGGTTAATTCCTGACTCTAACATATATCTAAAGTATTCGGCATATTTTTCTGTATCAGAAGAAAGTGCTGTATCATAATCTACTACTTTTTTATCTGTGAACCCATTCCCTTTTTAACAAAAATCGGATTTCTTCCTACTGATTTATAAGCTCGTACCGGTGAATTTACTCCTCCCGGAATTCTTTTCTTTGATTTTTCAAATAAAATATCTGACTGTGTCATCTTATTATTTCGGCTTCACCTAAAACTGCAGAGTCAAGACCGCATATCACTTTATACAGATGTTTAATGGCTGCTTTATTTTCATATCGCATTGAGTGTTGTCTTAAATTATTTATATCTATATTTTTTATCTCTTTATAAATATTTTCAATTTCACTAACTGCGGCTTTATTTCCTTCAAAATATATTTCATTTCTATTGCATATCATCAGACATATACATCCACTTATATTTTTGTTTTTTCTTACTTTATCATAAAATTCTTTCTTTTCCTAATTCATTTAAAGCTTATTTTTCTCTTATAAATGCGTCTGAATTTTTATGGTTAACACTAATGCAGTACATTTCATTCTCCAATTCTTATCTTAATGTTAAGTATGATTAAATAATGTCTGATATTTATAAATCATCTGTTGACCTTAACCAATTTTATCTTATTTGATAATTTTCCTTTTCAAGATAACTCAATATGCAAAAAATGTCTATCGTAAGCCTGTCTAAATATTTAAAAGAAGGTAGCAATTAATACGACTTAAACTATCAAACCACAGGTTTTAACAATTTAAGATTTTTTCATAATCTTCTTTTGTCATGTATAACATATTTTCCTACTTTCCGTCACATTCAAACTGTTCGTAATCAATAAGTTCTGTAATTGTCGGATGATCTCCACATACTGCACAGCTTCCGTCTGCTTTTGGAAGTTTTATTGTATGGAATTCCATTTTTAATGCATCATAAGTTAACAATTTTCCTGTAAGCAAATCGCCTACTCCTATAAGGTACTTAATTGCTTCCATTGCCTGCAAACTTCCGATTACACCACCCATTGCTCCAATAACACCTGCCTGCTTGCATGTTGGAACTGCATCCTTTGGAGGTGGATTTTTAAATACACAACGGTAACATGGTCCTTCTCCAGGAACATAAGTCATAAGCTGACCTTTAAATCTTATAATTCCTGCATGTGAAAATGGTTTCTTAGCCATTACACAGGCATCGTTTATTAAAAACTTTGCCGGGAAGTTGTCTGTTCCATCAATTATAAAATCGTAATCTTTAATTAAATCCATTATGTTTTCAGATGTAACAAATTCACGATATGTATTAACTGTTACATCAGGATTCATTGCATTCATGGTTTCTTTTGCTGATTTAACTTTTGCCTTGCCAACATCAGCTGTTCCATGAATAATCTGTCTTTGAAGGTTTGACAAATCTACTTCATCAGCATCAACTATTCCAATTGTTCCTACTCCGGCTGCTGCCAAATACATTGCTGCAGGGGATCCAAGTCCACCTGTTCCTATAATAAGCACTTTTCCATTTAACAGTTTTTTCTGTCCCTTGACACCTACTTCCTGCAAAATAATGTGTCTGGAATAGCGCTCCATCTGTTCATTCGTAAATGCCATTAAAACGCTCCTCCTCCCATGAAATATAATAATTCGATTGTATCATTTTCTTTAACCTGGGTTGTTTCAAAATCAACTCTGTTTAAGAACTCATCATTAACTGTTACAGTTACATATTCAGGATTTTCAACTTTTTCAATTTCAATTAACTTTGCAATTGTTGTTCCCTGTTCAATTTCTTTCTTTTCACCTGCTACTGTTACTAACATTTTCACATTCTCCTTACTCTAAAATAATTTTTCAATAACTTCTTCTATATTTTCAAGTTTTATAAATGGGATTTCCACACTTTGTCTTGATGTCAAATGTACGTGTCCATCTCCATATTCAGACTGTTTACGGATAAATCCTGCAACCTGTTCTACTTCTGTGCCTTCCTTATCCCAGTCAGTAATATAATTTACATCTGTAGTTTTTATGTTATTTTTCTGATTTTCATCCAGCAATAACAATACAACAATACCCGCTCTGTGTAAATGTTTTACTACTGTGTAAATGTTTTACTACTGTAGAAACATCTTCATTTGCCTGTGGAGCATACAGATAAGTATGTCTTCCATATAAATTAAGGGCTTTTTCTATGTCTTCCACAAATGCTCTGTTTGCACCATTTACAAATTCTACTGTTATGGCAGTCTGTCCTTTAATTGCTGCTCTAACTTTTCTGTCTACTCTTCCTTCATATAATGCACTTTCGTCTGTGTTCACTTCTTCAACAACACCGCATGCTGAAGTCATATTTGTCACTCTGTCGATTAAAATATTCAAGTTTTCCTATAATCTTGCTTTGTAATTCATTTTCTTTCTCGTAATTGGTAATTTCCAATAATGGCGTATTACCTATCAATTCTGTTAATTGCTTTACTATATTTCCCATAATCGCACCGCCTTTTCCTAGTTCGCGAATAGGATTAATATATATTTATTGTCGATACTATCATTTATTTTCTACTAAATCAATAAGATTATAGGTGTTTTCAAAAAATTTTATTGATATTATAAAGAATTTAACCTTCTTTTGTTTTCAATTTTACAAAATATAACCGTATAACTTTTTACGTATTACTTTAAATCTACCTATGATAAAATATTTTCGCATAAAAAAAAGGTTCTAAACTTTACTTTGGGGTAAGGTTTAGAACCTTTTTATTTTTATGAAAATGAAGAAACACTTTACATGTCTCTTCATCTTCTTATCTATCTATTACCAGATATTATAACTATCTTATTCTTTTCCTTCATCTGCAAAATATTCTTTTACAAGTTTAACTACAACTCCTGACAACAGGAATACTGCTATAAGGTTTGGAATTGCCATTAATCCATTAAATGTTTCAGCAATGCTCCACATAAGTCCTAAATCCATTGTCGCTCCAACTATTGCAACCAATGAATAGACAAGCATAAATGGCTTGTTTACCTTTGGTCCCAACAAAAATTCTATACATCTTGAACCATATAGTCCCCATCCGATAATAGTTGAAAATGCAAAACAGCACATTGCAACAGCCGTAAATATAGAAATCCAAGTTCCATATGTCGATGTAAATCCTAAGATTGTAAGCTCTGCTCCTGCGGCACTTCCATAATTTACCGGAATTTCACTACATAAAATGACAAGTGCTGTAAGTGTACATATTACAATTGTATCAACAAATACTTCAAATATTCCAAACAATCCCTGCTTAACAGGTTTTCTTGTATCTGCACATGCATGTGCTATTGAACCTGTACCAAGTCCTGCTTCATTTGAAAAAATTCCTCTCGATACACCTTTTTTCATGCTCATAAAGAAACTTCCTACAGCACCACCTGTAACTGATGCCGGTGAAAATGCCCCTTTAAAAATAGAAGCAAACACATGTGGTATATTCTGAAAATTAAGAGCAACAACTCCTAATGCAAATACAATATAAATTACCGCCATAAATGGAACCAGTTTTTCTGTAACCTGTCCAATTCTCTTTATTCCACCTAATAAAATTAACGATAATAATACTGCAAGTATTATTCCTATAATTAGATTTACTGTATATGCACTATCTTTTGAAATAATTCCATAATTAAATAATGCTGAATCTATGGCAGTTGTAATTGTATTAACCTGAGTTGCATTTCCTGTTCCAAATACAGTTAAAACACCAAATATAGAGAACAAGTACGCAAGCCAATGCCAATGTTTTTTTAAACCATTCTTTATATAATACATTGGTCCGCCAACAAGCTCGCCTTTCTCATTCTTTTCTCTAAAATGAACTGCTAATGTTACTTCAGAAAATTTTGTGCACATTCCTAAGATTGCTGAAATCCACATCCAAAAAACTGCACCTGGTCCACCTATTGCAATCGCTCCGGCAACGCCTGCTATATTTCCTGTTCCCACTGTTGCAGCCAGTGCTGTACAAACTGCCTGAAACGGTGTCATTGCTCCGTCTGCCGCTTCTTTCTTTTTAAACATACGGCCAATCGTAACTTTCATTGCATATGGAAACTTCCTTATTTGCAGAAATCCCGTTCTAATACTTAATACAAGACCTACGCCTATAATGCAAGTCATTGCAGGAACACCCCATATAAAGTTATTAACTGCGCTGTTAATTTCTTTAATTAGTGCTAGCATTTACTTAATCCTCTTTCCTTAGTATCAAAGAATTTTATATGTAATTGTTCTTTAAGTATATTTTTTAATTTCACTTGTTATTTTCTATAGATATAATCAATTTATTTATAAACCATAAAAATCACTTTAATCAATTACATTATTAAATTCAATCTTTTATATAATACCATATTAAAGGATTATGGTCAAAAAATTAAAGCCTCGTTTTTTCTTCAAAAAAAACTCGCCTTTGTAAACATGGTCTTGCCCTATACAATAAAAACCAGGTGCAATAAGCACCTGGCTTTCTTTGAATATAAAACATTCTTATATTAATTTATGCTTTCGCATTACATTCTAATAAATTAAATATTAAATCTGTGGTCCTGCTGAAACTAAAGCCTTACCAGCTTCATTTCCTTCATACTTAGCAAAGTTCTTGATGAATCTTTCTGCTAAGTCCTTAGCCTTAACTTCCCATTCTGAAGCATCAGCGTAAGTATCTCTAGGATCAAGGATTGCTGTATCAACACCTGTAAGTTCTGTTGGAACTTCAAAGTTGAAGAATGGAATCTTCTTTGTTGGTGCATTTAAGATGTCACCATTTAAGATAGCATCGATGATACCACGTGTATCCTTAATTGAGATACGCTTTCCTGTACCATTCCATCCTGTGTTAACTAAGTAAGCCTTAGCTCCATTCTTTTCCATCTTCTTAACTAATTCTTCAGCGTATTTTGTTGGATGAAGCTCTAAGAAAGCCTGTCCGAAACATGCTGAGAATGTTGGTGTAGGTTCTGTAATTCCACGTTCTGTACCAGCAAGTTTTGCTGTAAATCCTGATAAGAAGTAGTACTGTGTCTGAGCTTCTGTAAGGATTGATACTGGTGGTAATACTCCAAATGCATCTGCTGATAAGAAGATAACGTTCTTAGCTGCTGGTGCAGATGAAATAGGTCTTACAATGTTTTTGATATGATTGATTGGGTAAGATACACGAGTATTTTCTGTTACACTCTTATCTGCAAAATCAATCTTTCCTTCAGCATCAAGTGTTACGTTCTCAAGAAGAGCGTCACGTCTGATTGCATTGTAGATATCTGGTTCTGATTCTTTATCTAAGTTGATAACCTTAGCGTAGCATCCACCTTCAAAGTTGAATACGCCGTTGTCATCCCAACCATGTTCATCATCACCGATAAGTAAACGCTTAGGATCTGTTGAAAGTGTTGTCTTACCTGTTCCTGAAAGACCGAAGAAGATTGCTGTGTTTTCACCGTTTAAATCAGTATTAGCTGAGCAGTGCATTGATGCAATTCCCTTAAGTGGAAGGAAGTAGTTCATCATTGAGAACATACCCTTCTTCATTTCTCCGCCGTACCATGTATTAACGATAACCTGTTCACGGCTTGTGATGTTGAACACAACTGCTGTTTCTGAGTTAAGTCCTAATTCTTTATAATTTTCAACTTTAGCCTTTGAAGCATTGTAAACAACGAAATCAGGTTCGAAGTTTTCAAGTTCTTCAGCTGTTGGTTTAATAAACATATTTGTTACGAAATGAGCCTGCCAAGCAACTTCAACGATGAAACGGATTGCCATACGTGTGTCTTTGTTTGCTCCACAGAAAGCATCTACTACATAAAGCTTCTTGTTTGAAAGTTCTTTAATAGCAATATCCTTTACAGCAGCCCAAGCTTCCTTGCTTGCTTTGTGGTTATCATTCTTGTATTCATCTGTTGTCCACCATACTGTATCTTTTGAATTTTCATCTTCAACGATAAATTTATCTTTTGGTGAACGTCCTGTATAAATACCAGTCATAACGTTAACAGCACCAAGTTCGCTTTCCTGTCCTTTTTCATAACCTTCAAGTTCTGGTTTTGTTTCTTCTTCAAATAATAATTCATATGAAGGATTGTACACGATTTCTGTTGTACCTGTGATACCATACTTGCTTAAATTGATTTCTGCCATCTTAATTTAAACCTCTTTTCTTTCATAATAGTATATAAAGAAACTCTGCTTTATACAGATTCTTATATCATCATCACAGAAAACCCGTCTGTAATTGCCTTATATAAAAGCTTTTACTAACTTATAAAACAATAAATATTTCATTTACTATAAATAAACCAGGTTCCCTAATGTAATATTATACATATTTTCTTTCCAAATTCAACTGAAATCGCCTTGTTTTTCCTTTGTTAACAATATAAAGTCCTCAGTTAATTATTGAAAGTATATGCATTTGTTAATTTATCTTGTCCTTTTGTTAATATATTTTGCCTTATATTTGGAATATACAATTGTCTGATCTTTGTATAAACTATAATAACCTGACAACGAATAACTTATTGAAATGGCAATCAGGTAATATGCCACACCTGAAAATCCAAACAGTTCAAAGGATATAAGCATAGATGTAATAGGACAATTGGTAACTCCACAAAATAAAGCAACCATGCCTGCTGCTGCTGCAAGTTCAGGCTGAAATCCTAAAAGCTGTCCTGCCACACATCCAAATGTTGCACCCACACTAAATGCCGGAACAATTTCACCACCTCGATAGCCTGCTCTCATTGTTACTGCCGTCAAAATCATTTTCCATAAAAAGTCTAATGGTCTTGCCTGTCCTGTTTCTATTGCTCTTGCTATCAACTCATTACCTGCTCCCATGTAGTCTTTTGTATTTAAAATCATTGTTATCGCAATAACTACACAGCCTGCCACAAAAACTCTTGCATATAAATTTTTAAGGTATTTCCCATAAATTTTAGCTACAAATTTAAGTGCAATACAAAACATTATACTGACCATTGCACATCCTACCGATATAATTGCCATTTTAAAGCCAGTTTCAACAGTTAAAGCCGGTATTCTTGTAACACTAAAGGTTTCCGGACTTATTCCCATACCCGTAGCAAACTCTGCCGCAATAATTGATGCAACTACACATGGAAGCATCGCTGCATAATACATAACTCCAACGCTTACAACTTCCATCGCAAATACTGCCGCAGCCATCGGTGTTCCAAATACTGCTGCGAATGCGGCACTCATACCACACATAATCATTACATGATGATCAAATTCATCAAGTTTTACTAATTTGCCAAGCCAGTTTCCGATACTTCCACCAAATTGAATAGATGCCCCTTCTCTTCCGGCAGAACCACCTGTAAGATGAGTTAACAATGTTGATACAAATATAAGTGGTGCAGCCTTTAGTGGGACATCTCCCCTTGACCTTATAGTAGATAAAACCTGATTTGTCCCACCATCATGAGGATCGATTATCTGATACATAAATACTATTGCCACACCAACAATTGGTAAAAGCATAAATACCCAAATATTATTATTTCTATACTCAGTAACCCATTTTATACATCCTGCAAATATACTACTAGCGCCACCAACAACAAGCCCTGTCAATACGGCAAGTGTAATCCACTTAAGAAAGTTTCCTACATCTCTGGATACCCTGTCATAATAATATCTTATAATAACTTTTGATTTGTTTCTTTTAGAATCCATGCTTTCCCTTTGCATTATTTTCAAACCTTTCATATGTAAATTATTTAAACTTCACTGTGTATTCATCTAAATCATAATTTTTTCAAAAAAAGCTTTTACAATTTTTTGTGCATTTTTAGTTGCCTTATCTAAAATGTCTTTGTTCCGATTGCAACTCCACTTATAACAATCGCTATAATCACAATTATTGCCACAATCTTTACACATTTAGCACCCAAATATGTTTTTGCAAGTCCCGCTTTTTTTTGTACTTTTTTCTTCTTCGTGTTTATTTTTTCTTTTCATTTTTCTTTCCTCGTATTTTAAAACTATTTAACCGGAATTTGAATTTCTGTTAAACATTCTTCATCTACCGACGTTTCATAATCATCAATATGGCAAAATTCTATCGGGTCACCTGTAATTTTCAAATGATGCTCATTTGCGTAAGCTATCAATCTGTCTACCGCCACTTTCGTTCTAGTAGATGGCCCTTTATAAAATATCGATAAATATTTTCCTGCCGGTAAAGAATAATTACTATTATATAATAATGTATCTGAATAGAAAAATACACCTTTTGTTACAAATGAATTTCCATCTTCACTTATTTTTGATATATCCAACACATAACAGTCGCATGCTCCTATTGTATCAACTTTATTTTTATGGGACTGCATATATTTTACAAGATAATAATCTACGTCATCATCATCAAGATTCGACTCACTTATCATTACACACTGTCTTTCATCAAACTCTTTTATCCTTATGTTTCCCAAATCCGTATGATTAATGTTTTCTTCTAATGATTTTATTCTTGCTTCTATACTTACCTTCTTTTCAAATAATTCTACTATATTTTTATTTACTATATTAAGTTCTTCTGAAAGAAGCATTTTTGTAGTTTCCACATTTTGGTTTCGGTCAAATTCCTTAATTCTTTCAGTCGAGAAATTAAGTCCTAACAATTCTCTTATCATTGTAAGTTGTCTGATATCCGATAAAGTATATACTCTGTAATTATTTCCCTCATTGCGTGTCGGCTCTAATATTCCTATTTTCTCATAATAACGAATTGAATCTACACTAATATTAAAAAGCCTTGACACTTCTCCTATATTAAATGTTTTTTTACGTTTCATCTTTTCCTCTTCTTTACTCTTGTACTATACTAATGTTTTGTTCTATTTATTTTGAAATGTAGTTTATTTTACCGTATTTTTTTTATTATTTATACTATTGACACTAGTATTATACCAGACTTTATCATAATTATGAACTTTTTAATAAGAATTGGGCACAATTCATATCACTAGAAAGGATTTTTTCAATTTATCATGGACGATAAAAAATATAAAACGGAAAACAAAATTTTACTATTATCACTTACCGGAACAATTATTTTTACAGTAGTCGAAGTAATTGCAGCATTTTTCCTTGGTTCAAAAACAGTAATTGCCGATGGAATATTTGACTTATTCGATTTGTTACTCTTACTTCCAATGTTTATACTTGTTCCATTTTTGTATAAACCGGTATCTGAAAAGAAACCTTATGGTTTTTCTCAAATTGAATCTTTACTTGTTCTTATAAAATATTTAATTTTATTAGCAGTAGTTATTAATATGATTACATCAAATGTAAAAGTTTTACTTAATGGTGGTCATACTGTAAATGCTATCAGCGTTTTAGCATACGAATCTTCACTTTGTTTTTTCTGTATGCTTACTTTTTTGGTATTAAAGCACTTAAGCAGAAGTTATTCTTCTATGATGATTCAGTCTGAATTATATTTATGGAAAGTAGATATTGTAAGCACTCTTGGAATTTCCGTTGCATTTTTGTTACAGATTTTCCTTACTAACACAACTTTGAAATTTATTATTCCTTACATCGATTCTACTGTAGCTATCTTAGTTTCTTTATTCCTTGTAAAAGAACCCGTAGTTCAAATTATAAAGACATTAAAGGAACTTGTATTATTTTCCCCTGATAAGGAAGTCATGGATGAAATAAGAGATGTTGTTAAAGAAGATATTCAAAATTATGATTATAGTTTAGATTTTCTTGATGTAACACAAACCGGAAGAAAAACATGGATTGAAGTATATGTTAAAAGCAAATCTGATACTTTAAAAATTAAAGAATTTAAAACAATACAGGAACATATTACTAAAGATTTGGAAAACAAATTCGACCAGATATCCGTAGAAATAGTTCCTGCAATATAGATAGCAATATTTAAATAAAACTTTTTTATATTTTCAAGTGGAGATTTATATGAATACACTACAAAAACAATTATTTGAATTACAGGATTTAAAATATAGAGATTTTCATAGCAAGCTTATACCAGGCTATAATAAAGAAAATATTATTGGCATTCGTACTCCTATATTAAGAAAATTTGCTAAAGAATATGCAAAAACTGAAGATTCAAAATCTTTTATTAAAGATTTGCCACATACATATTACGAGGAAAATAATCTTCATATGATGATAATTTCCGGAATAAAAGATTATGACGAATGCATAAAACAGGTAAAGTTATTTATTCCTTATATCAATAATTGGGCTACATGTGATTTACCTTTACCAAAATGTTTTTCAAAACATAAAGATGAATTACTTGTGGAAATAAAAAAATGGATTAATTCTTCAGATACCTATACTATCCGTTATGGAATCGGTGCTTTAATGAGTCTTTATTTAGATGATGATTTTAAACCGGAATATGTAGAACTTGTTTCAAATGTAAAATCTGAAGAATATTATGTAAATATGATGATTGCATGGTATATGGCAACCGCTCTTGCTAAACAGTGGAACGCAGTTATCCCTTATATTGAGCAACGCAAACTTTCACCATGGGTTCATCGAAAAACTATTCAAAAAGCTGTTGAAAGTTATCGGATTACTGATGAGCAGAAAATTTACCTAAAAAGTTTTAGAAAATAATATTTTCATAGAAATCAGTTAATTTGTACCAACTGTTTTTTGTCTTTTTAGGCATATTACTCTCAGTAAATGTATCATTATAAAATAAAAAGTTTATACTTAACTTTCTCTGCGTAAGCATTTTTTCATATTTACTAAATTTATCATAATTAATATCTTCATTAGATGATAATTCTGAACTTACTTTTGCTGTTGATGTATATACTCCCTTAGAATATTTATCTTTTGAATTTACTAAATCTAATGAGAAATTCAATCTTCTATTAGATGTTCTAAGTTTCATCTTTTGGGGTGATAATTCCGTATAATCATATATTGAGAGGAATCTAACTTCTCCATACACATAATATGCTATCTTTATCACGCCCTTTTTTCTTGTTAATTCTATGTAATTCTTATAAAATGTGGCACTTCCCCATCCGGCACTTTCAATTTTCTTTTTATTGTATCTCATTATTCAGTTTTTTCTATACTCTAAAAATCTCCGGCACAAATATGCCGGAGATTCTTTATCTTATTAAAAATTATTTAATTTTAACTTTTTTAACTTTTGACCACTTGCCATATATTTTATTTGTTCCATCTAACACATAAGCTCTTACTTTAATATAAAGTTTTTTCTTATTTGCAAGTTTTTTACTTTTTAAAGTAAATGCAACTTTCTTATATGACTTTTTATAAAGTGTTTTCTTAAATTTCTTTGATGTTGCAACTCTTACTTCATATCCTGTTGCATTTTCAACTTTTTTAATTGACACTTTAATCTTCTTTAATGATAACTTCTTTTTAATTTTCTTTGAAAATGCAGCTCGTCCTAAAGCAGTTTTTTCTGCTGATGTTCCGTTTATGCCTTCACTATTTCCAGCAGTTGTTGTATTTTTTGCATCCGTTGTAATTGTGTTGTTATTGTCTGTCTGCTGACTCTTTGTTGTTTCAGGTGCCTTTGTTGTCTGTTCCTGCTTCTTTGTTGTTGTTTCAGGTGCCTTTGTTGTCTGTTCCTGCTTCTTTGTTGTTGTCTCAGGGGCTTTTGTTGTCTGTTCCTGCTTCTTTGTTGTTGTCTCAGGTGCCTTTGTTGTTGTTTCCTGACTCTTTGTTGTTGTCTCAGGTGCCTTTGTCGTTGTTTCAGGTGTCGTTTGATTGTATGTTCCTGTTTTATTTGGGTTCAATATAATAACTATAGCCTTTCCGTCATCTGATGATATTTCAACAACATTATATTTATATGTTACATAATCTGATGCCGGATTTATAAATACTCCTGTGCCTTGTGTTTTTGTCACATTGCGGCCATTTATGGTAGCTTTAAAGTTTCCTGCTCCCATTCCACCTACTGCCATATATAATTCACCAAAGCCTGTATTTTGGAACTGACACACATTTAATTTACCTTCAATCAATGCATATTTACAACCTAATAGTCCTTTATCAAATTCACCATTATTATTGTTAGCAATATCCTTATAATTTAATGATTCGTATTTCGAATCACCTGCTGCAGGTTTTGTTGTTTCTGAAACCTTAGTAGTCGTTTCAGATATCTTAGTTGTTGTCTCAGGTGCCTTTGTTGTTGTCTCAGCTACTTTAGTTGTCGTAGTTTCAGGGGCCTTTGTTGTCTGTTCCTGCTTCTTTGTTGTTGTCTCAGGGGCCTTTGTTGTCTGCTCCTGCTTCTTTGTTGTTGTCTCAGGGGCCTTTGTTGTCTGTTCCTGCTTCTTTGTTGTTGTCTCAGGTGCCTTTGTTGTTGTTTCCTGACTCTTTGTCGTTGTTTCAGGGGCCTTTGTTGTTGTTTCCTGACTCTTTGTCGTTGTTTCAGGTGTCGTTTGATTGTATGTTCCTGTTTTATTTGGATTTAAAATAATTACTGTGGCAGTTCCGTCATCTGATGATATCTCAACTACATTATATTTATATGTAAGAAAATCTGATGCCGGATTCATAAATACTCCTGTGCCTTGTGTTTTTGTCACATTGCGGCCATTTATGGTAGCTTTAAAGTTTCCTGCTCCCATTCCACCTACTGCCATATACAATTCACTAAAGCCTTTATTTTGGAATAAACATGCATTTATTTCTCCACTAATTACTGCGTATTTACAGCCCAACAATCCCTTATCAAATTCACCATTATTATTGTTAGCAATATCCTTATAATTTAATGATTCGTATTTCGAATCACCTGCTGCAGGTTTTGTTGTTTCTAAAACCTTAGTAGTCGTTTCAGATATCTTAGTTGTTGTCTCAGGTGCCTTTGTTGTTGTCTCAGCTACTTTAGTTGTCGTAGTTTCAGGTGCCTTTGTTGTCTCTATATTGCCTCCATTTGCTTGTATTTTTCCATAGCCATATTCCGATTTATAACCACCATTTTCATCGTATCTTATAAAATAAAATACAATATATTTTCCTTCATCACCTTTTAAGCTTCTTGTATGACTCCAACCTGTATCTGTTGCTTCCATTCCCCATGAAACAAATCCTACTTCTGCTTTACTTTCTGCTAATTCTTTTGCTTCACTTTCTGTATTTACCACCTTATAAAGCACACTAACTGCATTGTATTTTTTATCACCTACTATAGTAAATGTTCCATTAACATTTGCATCAAATGTAAGGTACATATCTTCATTTACAGAAATTGTTCCTGCCGGAATCCATTTTGCATATAAAGTGATGTTTCCATTTACCTTTGATGAAATAGCGTCCACTTTTGTGTTGTATGTACTTTCCTTATACCATCCTGCAAAATCATATCCATCCCTTTTAGGTGTATCAAGTGTTATCTGCTGTCCATAAATATAGCTTGTCGGATATAATCCTGTATTATTTTTAACTCCTCCTACTAAATCATAAGAAATGCTATATGTTTCTCTGTTGTAGTACATTTTTAATACAAGACTTCCATTTGCATTTACTGTTCCCTGTTTAATATTATTTGAATTTGAATTATCAAATTTAAATCCTGTAAAATTCTTTTCTGTTGCAGTTACATTTGCTCCTGCATCTGCGTATTTCACTTCACTTCCTAACAATGAATAATTATTTGAATTTAAATCTTTTCCATAATATTCTACAACATATGAAGATTTATTAACTTCATTTGCATTTACTGTCGTCATTGTGTTAGGTGATGCTTTTATTGATACTGTCTGTCCGCTTTTACTTGTAAATGTTACCGTTTTTGCTGTATTTGAAGCATTGTATGCTACATATGTATATACACCGTTTTTGTTAAACACGGAAGCTGTCGGACTATTTGATTTAAATGTCAAATCAGGTGTACCATAATCTTGCAATGCTCTTATAAAATGATAAGTATGTGCCTGTGATTCACCATCATTTATTGCATTTTTTGTCCATACTGTGTTCATTGCGTAATCAGGATCTGCTATTGCATAATATTCAGCCCACATATCATTCCAATGTTCAGTGCTTCCACCTTTGGCATTTTTATAAGTTTTATCTGCATTGTAATATTTTTTAATGTAATCTTTTCCTGTTATTTTATTTGCATTTTTTCCTAAATAAAATGACCATGAATTAATTGGGCAAATCTGTATTCCCTGTGTGTACTGCTGACCAAACCATGTACTATAGTCAACTTTTCCACCCCAAACCATTGATGCCATAGGAGCATCAAACTTAGTTGAATCAATTTTGTATGTTTCTTCGTCTTTATCAAACCAATATTCATCAGCTGCCTCTGATTCTGTTGTATAAAGATAAATACCTAAATCTCTAATCTTTGTATTATTTGTAAGTTCTCCAAATAATATAATTCCTGCCCACGCATTTATTGCTTCAGATGTTGATTCCTGGTTATTACCTGTTCTCTCATCTTCATATCCTGATGCCCATGAATGTCCTTCATAAGGTGAAAAACTTCTTAAATATGGATATGCATTTCCACAATCTGCAACACATTCTTTATTATTTCTATATGGACAAGCTATATCATAAATTAACTGCTTTACTACATCTTTATAATTATTTAACCATTCCCTATCGTATAAACCTACGCTTGCTGCAGATTCAATAAAATATCCATAATGGAAATGATGATCATTAAACTGGTCAACTGAATTAAATGATGACTGGAATCCTAATAGAGCTCCAACACCTTCTCCTAAATATGTAAAGTAATGCTTGTCACTATTTCCTGAATATGTAAACCAGTCTTCTAAGTTCTTTTCAAGTCCGTTTAATACTTTCTGTGCATTTCCTTCATCTCCAACTGCTTTAGCAGCTGCAACAACCTGTGCAGAACGATTTAATTTCTTTCCATGATAATATGTTTCATTTCCTTCATCATTTGCAAGAGTCCAATTTCCTGCTCCTGTCATGTATTTATTAACGAAGTCATTTACATATTTCTGTAATTCTTCTCTTCCTTGTGAATCATCACTTGAAAGACTTGGCATATATGGAATAATACCGTTGTATGTCATATTTGTAGTATATGATGAGCCCTTTATGAACTTCATATAACCTCTCAAAGTAATGGCTTTATTATCCATATATGTAACATTGCTCATATTCTTATACTGATGTGGTAAAATTCCCATTATTGTTCCATCAGCAGTACTTTCTGCTTTCTTTGAAAATGAATATGTATATTTTGTCTGAACATTTCCCGTGCTTTCATTATAAGAATAGTCTGCTGTTGTATTTGTAATAATATTAAATGCATAAGGTCTGTATTCTTTTGCATATTTAATACCCATGTTGTTATCAATATTTCTGCTCTCACATAACCATGCAACAGACATATAAGCTTTGTTGTTTGATGGGAATGTGAATTTTAATTTTCCTATTTTATCATTGTTTGTTTTGTCTGTTGTTCCCATATGTGTAACAGTTGTATTTTCTGGTAAAAATACTGCATAATATTGGTATGTTGCACTTGGATATCCATTTACGGAACTTGTAATATCATTCGTTCTGAATACAACCATTTTTGAGCCATTGTATGTATCCTCATAAATAATTTCACTTGGAAATGTTACACGTAATTTTTCCAAATAAATTGTGTTTGTATTTTCCATTTCGATAAAAGCGAATGGACTTCCCTGAGTCATTGTTGTATACATCTTCTGACCCGCATTTTGTGGATTTGTTGTAACTGCCTTATATGACCAGTCAGTTACTTCATCTATATTGTTGTTTGTGCATGTCCAATCAGGTGAAATTTTAAAATCGCACAACGTATCGTTGTCTTTAATGTTATAAGCACTTACATTTGTATTATTACTTGTCATTGCCGGTTTTGTCACACGCAAACCGTCTTTTTTCATTAAATAACATAATGGAAGTGCATAGGCTGTTCCTGATAATGCATTTGTAGAGTCTGTATCCCTATCTCCTTCTAAATCCCACAACCAGTTACTTGCCCAGTCATTTGTATCAAGTGCCTGATGCTTATTGTTATAGTTATCTGTTGTAAATCTGTATTTTCCCTGTGTTGAAGTTCTTGGAAGTTTTGCTGCATCCGGTTCATTTGAACCTGCTCCAATGCTTCCTACTCCTAACTTTGTTGTTGGCAAATTATCAGCATTAACATTTTTTGCTGTATCAGGCAAAGCAAATGAACTGACCGTCAATGCTAAACTTAGTGCCACTGAAATCCCTTTCTTAAAATTTCCTTTCATCTTTTCCTCCTGGATAATATGTATTGCCCCCGCCCTTTGGTCGGCGGCTATTCGTCGGAAACATTTATTAAAAATGAATTTTGTTCATTTTGTTTCCCCTAGATAATATGTATTGCCCCGTCCTTCGGTCGGCGGCTATTCGTCGGAAACATTTATAAAAATTGAACTTCGTTCATTTTGTTTCCTCCTAGATAAACATATACATATCTAATCTTATCAAGAAACGTTTTTATATATAATGTTCTTTTTTTTATAAGGGTGTTGTTTTTTTATATGGGTGTTATTTTTTTTAGATACCGGGGTTATAAATCTGAAATCTTAGTGTAATTATATAGGTAGTTCTTATAATTACTTTTAAATAGATGTAGAGGTCAAAATTTCCAAACTTTGATGCCTACGAATTGTTCCGTGCTACGTATTCCCACAATTCTAACCATCTTTTAAATAATATAATACGTAATTTTTCAAACCATAATTGCCCCATAAATACCAATATGTTAATATAAAATCGAACAAAAGAGAAAGGATAAAGAATATGAAAAAATCGAAAAAATTATTATGTTTATTACTTACATTTTTATTAGTATTAACTTCTATTTCATTTTCAACTGCAAAAGTTAAAGCAGAGTCAGATGATTACACAGACGATTATGTATTTGGAGAAAAAGATTTTTTCAGTGCAAGTGATACACCTAATGATAAGGATATGACCTTTACTGCAACTGAAGATGGCTTGTATTCCGTAAGAATCAAGACTATAGAAGGTTTTAATAATCTGAGCGTTGCCAAGGATGCTGATGGCAACGAGATTAAACCTTACGCAAGAGATTATCGTATTGGAGACAGAACTCGAATTGACTATTATCAGCTTAAAAAGGGACAGGTTTTCACTGTTAGGTTTACCCTTCATGCCAATTCAAGCGTCTTGATTATTGCCGATATTGTTAGGGAAATAAAAAAGGACGATGAGTTTAACTTTACCGGTGAATATGATGTTTCTTATTATTATGATCCAACGAAAGATTATCATCAATATAAGTTAGGTTGTCTTATGGATACTGATGACAATGGTAATAATGTACTTAATGCCAGAGTCAGATATTTTCAGAATGAAAACAATGACGAACTGGATTATTTAAACGTTCCTGATGTTTATATGAACAGTGTTCTTTCATCAATGCGCCCTAATAGTAGTACTCCTTATATTATTAATTTTTATTCCCATGGCACAAGCTATTCTTCAAAGGATGCTTCCACTGCCCAATCAAAAATTAAGTTTGTTAGAATGGAAGGCAATACCGGTATTGATTTAAATGAGCCTGATGAGCCATTTAATCTTATCGAAAATCAGAATGGAGAGATGATTACTAATGAGTTCGGTCACTCTTATTTTAAGTATAATTATTCTTATTTGAGTTTTATAAAGTCTTATACTATTCATTACTATGATGGAGATATGGAATTTCCTGCCAACTCTCATCCTACTACTGAAAAGGACCCTTACAGTCCTTATACCGGTTATTATTTGACCTCTGTAGACACTCAGGGCACAAATCATTGGACTGTTGGAAGCGACAATACTTTCCTTATTCGGGCAGGTTCTTATGAAAAAGAAATTCCTGTAACTATTAAGACTTACGACCAGCTTGACCGTTTTATGTTTTTCGGAGATACAACCCTTAAGCTTAAGCCAAATGCACCTTTAAGACGTTCTTTAAGTTTTACTCCACCTGAGGACGGACCATATACTTTATTTGTAACTGTGGATAGCCACTCTGATTCCTGTAATGATACTATAGCTTTTAATACTACTGATCATTCCCTTAACCGTGACTTTCCTGATCAAACAACAAAACTTGCTAATGGCAAGACTTTGTATGAATATAGAAATCTGAATCTTGAAAAGGGTACGAAATATACTTTTGACTGTTATTTAATTCATAGTGACAGCGAAGCATCGGATGAAACTGTTAATATGACTTTTAATTTTAAGAACCCTGCCATTATCAGTTCTTTTAGTTTGAATCAGACAGGACTTGATCCTGTGCTTGTGGATGGCATTGACAATATTTCAGGTTCTTACAAATATTCACTACCGGATTATATTAACAGCGTTGATGTAACTTATGCCGATGGAACTGTTGTTAAATATACATATGATGAGGCTTCTGATTCATATACAACAGATGCCCCTGACAAATATACAGTATATCCTCTTACAATAGAGAACCCGGACAACTGGTCCTCCGGTTATAATTATGTATATTTTAATATTGATGGTAGAAGCAAAGCGTTAACACTCTCTGTTTATGACAAAGAGCGTTTTAAATATAATCTTAACTCAATCGGATTAGACCAGACTGATACGGTTCGTTTTTATAGAGATGATGCTAAGAGCTACTATAAATTTTATAAGTTTGTTCCTGAAACAAATGGCACTTATAATTTGAAAATGAATGTAACACCACATGATGATAATTGCCGAATTTCAACGTATTATAATGTTTATCATAACGGTGAACTGGTTTCAACAAACTACAATGTTGAAAATATTACACCATGCATTTTTAAAGCTGGTGAGGAATATATTATAAAATTCTTTGGAATTCACAAGAACTGTGATAATACGGATCTTAATTATATGAGTCCTCAGATTAAAGTATTAAAAGTTACAGATGAACCGGAAACATCAGAAGTTGAATCTACTACCAAATCGGCAGACACAGAAACTACTACTAAAGTATCGGATGTTGAAACTACCACTAAAACATCGAATATCGAAACTACTACTAAAGTATCAGATGTTGAAACTACTAGTTCAGATATTCCTTCTGTAACTGATATTGAACAACCTACTACTAAATTTGATTCAAATGTTAACCCTGGAAATTCCGGTAACAATGGTTTTTCCTCAAAAGAAACTACTAAGACAAATGAATCACCAAAACAAACTGTAGCATCTTCTAACAACTCATCAAACGAAGTTGTTAAACCAAAAGCTACAAAAATTAGCAGGATTAAAACAGCTAAGAAATCCATTACCATTACATGGAATAAAGTAAAAAATGTAAAAGGATATGAAATCCAAGTTGCAACTAATAAAAAATTTAAGAAAAATACGAAAAAAGTTCTTCTAAAGAATAAAAACATTTCGCAAACTACTATTAAAAAATTAAAATCCAAGAAGAAATATTTTATCCGCATTCGTACTTATAATTACATTAATGGAAAAATTAGTTATTCTAAATGGATTAATGTAAAATCTGCAAAAACTAAATAGTTTGTTACTATAAACAAAGCATTTAAAATATTATTTTAAATAAAGCAAAACCTGTCATTTTAACAATGTAAAATGACAGGTTTTTTTATCTTTATTTTTTATAAAACTCAACCAATAATTTTCCCATTTTTGATAAATCAGAATATGTATATCCATATTTTTTATAACAGTCAGCTTTCAGCAATGACGCACTTTCATTCTTATTACTTAAGCTCCAGCAACAGTAGCCTATTCCATTACTTTTAAGGTAATTTAACCATTTATAAAGACTACTTTTATTTATGTTTCCATTTCCATTGGCTTCACAGCCACTAAATTCTGTACAAATCACAGGAAGTTTATTTGAAATTGCTTTTTTTACTTTATTCATATAGTAATCCTGATGTGTTGCTGCATAAAAATGAATTGCATACATGATATTTTTACCATTTTTAACTGGAGACATTGATGCCACATCCACATCCTGACTCCATGTTGGTGTGCCTACTATAATAATAGATTTCTTTGCATATTTTCTTATAACTTTTATTATTGGATTAGCATATTTTTTAATATCATTCCATGTTGTATTTCCATTTGGTTCATTACAAATTTCAAACATTACATTTTTATTCTTCCCATATTTTTTCGCCATTTTTTTAAAAAATTGTTTGGCTTCATCCTTATGTTTTAATGGATTTTGGTCATTCAGCACATGCCAGTCAATAATAACATACATTCCTAACTTCTTTGCGTTCCCAACAGCCAAATCTATTGTCTTAAGCAATTTCTTTCTATTAGTATCATCTGTAACACAATAACCATTATAATCTTCTGTATACATTGCAACTCTTATACAATTTACGCCCCATTTATCACGTAATATTTTAAATGAATTGTAATTAACATAAGGTTCTCCAACATCCCAATTAATTCCATGCGTAGAAACACCTTGAATTTGAATTTCTTTTCCGTATTGATCTACTAATTTTGTTCCTTTTACATTTAATCTTCCATGTGCTCCAACCGGTGTTTTTTTGTAAGCTACTGTTTCTATTTTTTTGTCCGCAGGAATTACATTTACATATGAAACTATTAAACTAAATACTATCATAATTGTAATTATAATTTTCAACTTATATGATACTTTTTTCATATATTTTCCACTCCAATTTTAATACTTTATTTAAAATCGTATACTTTATAATACCATACTTTTATAATTCGAGCGTATCTATTATTTTCTTTAAAGAATCAGCTGACTCCTTAAGTTTTAATGCCTCTTCTCCATTTAGATTTATTGGTACATCTGATTCAATACCATCTGCACCTACAATAACCGGCATACTTAATGAAACTCCTTCAATTTCATATTGACCATGAATCATGTGTGATACCGGTATAATTGATTTTTCATCTCGCATAATAACTTCACATATTCGTTTTACAGACATTGCTATTCCATAATATGTAGCATGTTTTTTATTTATTATTTCATAAGCACTATTCTTTACTTCTGTTGCAATTTCTTCAGTATTTTCCTTATGCTTATAGTGTCCTCTCATCTCGCACATTTCACTTAAAGGAACTCCTGAAACATTTGCTGACGACCACGCTACTACCTCGCTATCACCATGTTCACCTATGATAAACGCATGAACGCTTCGACTGTCTACAGATAAATGTTCGCCGAGTTTATATCTTAATCTTGCGCTATCTAAGACTGTTCCTGAACCAATTACTCTGTTTTCAGGAAGCCCTGACAACTTTATTGCCACTTGAGTTAAAATATCCACAGGATTAGCCACTATAAGCAATATTCCTGAAAAATTTCTTTTCGCTATTTCAGGTATTATCGACTTAAATATAGCAACATTTTTATTTACAAGGTCAATTCTTGTTTCTCCCGGCTTTTGTCCTGCACCTGCAGATATAATAACAATAGCTGCATCTGCCACATCGTCATAATCACCGGCATATATTCTCATCGGGCTGGCAAATGGTATTCCATGACTTATATCCATAGCCTCTCCCTCTGCTTTATCCTTATCTGCATCAATAAGAGCTATCTCTGTAAATAATCCGCTCTGCATTAATGCAAATACTGATGCTGAACCTACGAATCCACATCCTATCATAACTGCTTTTTTAGAATTAACAATTTGAGTTTTCATAATAATTTTTCTCCTAATACCTTTTTTATTTTTATCGTTTTCTTTTGCTATAAAAAAATTCACAGCTTAATTTATATAGTATTTAATTATTCCTCGCAATCCTCCTCTTTCTCTAAACATAACGAACAAATTCCTTTAAAAAATATATCATGGCTCAGAAACTTTATTCCATGAACATTATTAATTTTCTCAGTTAAATCTTTAACCTCATCCATATCAACATCAGAAACATCACCACATTTAATACATCTAACATGATAATGATCCTTTAGTGTAAAATCAAAACGATCCGGTCCGTCAGGAACTTCAACCTTTCTAATTTTTCCTTCTTCAACTAAAATTCCTAAATTTCTATAAACAGTTCCTTTTCCAATTGTCGGATGCTCTTTTTTAATGAATTCATACACTTCTTCTGTAGTTGCATGTCTTTTCATTTCATTTACAGCCCTTAAAACTAAATCTTTTTGGATTGTATTTCTTCTTACTTTCATAATTTCTCCTTATTAGGAATTGTTCTTAATAAGGATTATATATATTTCATGTTAGTATGTCAATGTAAATTAGGAATGATTACTATTTTGTTTCAGTAACAAAATGTCAATAGTTTTTTAATCACTTTTTCAAAAAAGGCAAAAAATAGAACGTATAGTTAATTTCCATACGCTCTATCTCATATTTCATATTAAATTTTTGAATTCTACAAACTGGAAGTTATCTTTTTCTTAATGGCAATGCTATTAAATTTCCCAATAATGCAATAACAGCATATCCAACTACATAAACCCATGCACTTGAGTTATAAAATATAAATATGGATGGCGCAAACATTATTGCTACAATCAAAATATACCAGAAGTTAAAACCATTCCTAATCCCATAAAAAACAGAGGTTATTAAACATATTAGAGGAATAATTACTAACATAACAATCATTGCACTTCCTGTGTCTTTTATAAACCAAGGAACGATATAAAAATCTATCAGCAACAGTAGGTAGAAAACCATGTTCTTTTTTAATTTATCCATCATATCATCATCCTTTTAAATTCCGATTTCTCAGTTTCAAAAACTGGAAGTTATTACTTTCTGCATAGTGTGTTTCCTAAAATGATAATTACCACGACATCAACCAAAATAATCCCCAATGCAATATATACAAAAAATGCAGGCAAAATATTTTCAAACAAGCCCATAGTTAATGCAAGAATTGCTATAATAGACATTCCAATTCCCATTGTTCTGCATAACTTCTTTTCATCATATTTTTCCTTTTCTTCATTTGAAGCTATATTATATCCAGAAATGAACCAGCTTCCATGTCCAGAAAGTAAAATAATAGAAAGTACAACAAATATCGCAAAGACAATCCACACTATCCAATCAGAGCCTGTTGCTAAATCTGCTAATTTCATTTACATACTCCTCCTTAAATTCCATTTTCTTAATTTTATAAACTGGAATTTATCGCAATATTTCATTCTTGGATTATACTCGCTTATAGATAATTGGTTCATCATATCCAAAAGTTTTCTTTCCATTAACTTCCATGCTTTCAGATACCTCCAGACAACTATCAGAAAACTTTTCCCAAAGCTTAAATGTCATTATCGGTGAAAACTGGCTTGTACTGCCTCCTTCCCAGATTCCATCTTTCTCATGATAGAGCGCCGGAGTGAATTTTTCAGATTTTTTCAATTCAGTGTAGTCAGCATTTTTCATAGAATCATATGAAAACGTACTTTTATCTTCTCCTTCTGGTATTTCATAAGAATACAACACAATTCCGTCTTCTTTCTCTGTAATAAGGAAAAGATGTGGGGAAGCATGGCGTTTACCATTTGTCTCATAGTAGCTTTCTTCAACAACAAATTTACCATTAAAATCTTTAGGAAGGTTTAAAATTTTCTCATTACAGATTGTATTAATGTGTTCTGCATAAGGATATGTTTTCCCTTCTCTCTGCATATTATCAAACTGCTCTTTGTTATTAAAGTGTCCCGTCATCATATTAATAAAATTATCGAGCTTCATCATGCTTTTTACCTCCAAATTCCGATTTGTATTTTCTGTTTGTTTTAAAAATGGGCAACTCCGATTGGAATTGCCCACTCATTGCACTAATTATGCGATTTTTTCTTGCTTGCACCGATTTCTGCATCAATTGATGTAAGTTTGATGTAAATCGCTGTTTTTTTAGTTTTTTATCAAATGAAGTACATCCCGTCTATTCGGTAAAACGGTACATCTTTACATCATCTTAATAGAGTTTTGCACCTGCTGGAATATGGTTATCAACCATAAGAAGATGAAGTTCTTCATCCTCTGA
>NZ_QUGP01000040.1:0-387 GCF_003479125.1 Eubacterium sp. AF19-12LB
ATAGCAGATAATGCATTTAAGAACTGTAATGAGTTGGAAGAGGTAAGTCTGCCGGACACAATGGAAACAATAGGAGCAAATGCGTTTCAGAATGATAAAAAACTAACAGGATTAAAACTACCGAAGAATATTAAAACCATGGGGTATGGAGCATTTGGAGAATGTACAGGATTGACGGAAATAGAGATACCAAAAACATTGGAGAAAGTATGGTGTGCATACTATGATTCAAAAAGCGATGGAGCGTTCAGAGGCTGCAGCAATCTTAAAGATGTAAGGTTCGAGGAAGGAACAAAGACAGTAACAGAGTATGTATTTAAAAACTGTACGGGACTTGAAAAGATTACAATACCGGAGGGAATAGAAACAATAGGAAACGGAGCATTT
>NZ_QUGP01000040.1:397-739 GCF_003479125.1 Eubacterium sp. AF19-12LB
GGGAATAGAAACAATAGGAAACGGAGCATTTGCCGGTTGCAGTAACTTAACAGACATAATAATGTCGGAAAGTGTAACTAAAATAGGAGAATGGGCATTTTCAGAATGTAAAGGTAATGAAGAAATTGTAATATCTGGAAAAATAGAGACAATAGGAAATGGAGCATTTGCAGGCACAAGAGAACTAAAAAGAATAGAAATAGGCGATGGAGTAAAAATAATAGGAGACAATGTATTTGAAAATTGTGAAAAGTTGGAAGAGGTAAGTCTGCCGGACACAATAGAAACAATAGGAGCAAATGCGTTTCAGAATGATAAAAAACTAACAGGATTAAAACTACC
>NZ_QUGP01000041.1:0-538 GCF_003479125.1 Eubacterium sp. AF19-12LB
TAATAGAATCATATGAATATGACTTAAACGGAAATGTAACAAAACATTATGAAAGTGGAATAATAAACGGCAAAAAGAAGACCACAACATATGAATATGACAGCCTCAACAGACTTGTGTCGGAAAAAGGAGACAAGACAGTAACATACACATATGATGATGTGGGAAATCTTCTAAAGGAGACAATAGGAAAAAAGTCCACAACATACACTTACAATAATTTAAATCAGCAGATTACAAAAAAGGGAAGCTCAGTATTTAGCATAAAACGTTCAAACAAATACAGCGAAAACGGAACGGCGAAAAGAACGGTAAATCCTGAAAAAGAAATAAAAACTTATGAGATTAGTTCGCTTATGGATGGAACCGTAAGTGAAATAAAAAAAGGAATTTCGGAAAAGACGGCATACACATATGACGGCCTTGGAAACAGAACAAGAGAAACAATTACAACAGGACTAATCAAAAAGAAGAAAAAGGAAAAAGAGTATGTGTGGGACTACACGGAAAAATATCCCGTACTGCTTGAAGAAAAGGA
>NZ_QUGP01000042.1:0-508 GCF_003479125.1 Eubacterium sp. AF19-12LB
AACAAGGTAGCCGTATCGGAAGGTGCGGCTGGATCACCTCCTTTCTAAGGAAAAGAGTAAGGGAGAGATGCTGTTCAATTATGAATGTTCTTGAAGAAAGAAAATAAAACTTCTGGTGGCGATGCGCTAAGGGGAAACACCCGTATCCATCCCGAACACGATGGTTAAGACCTTAGCGGCCTATGGTACTATGCTGGAGACGGCATGGGAGAGCGGGTGGCTGCCAGATTAAAGAAAAAAATGGGCTTGTAGCTCAGCCGGTTAGAGCGCACGCCTGATAAGCGTGAGGTCGATGGTTCGAGTCCATTCAAGCCCATTCTAAAAGAAAAAACAATTGAAAAAGTAAAAAACCTTTACTAAGGGGGCGTAGCTCAGTTGGGAGAGCACCTGCCTTGCAAGCAGGGGGTCAAGAGTTCGAATCTCTCCGTCTCCACTGAAGTAGAGATACTTCAAAAAGATTGTACATTGAAAACTGCATACTGAAATAATCTAGAAAAAGAATGTCATA